>CAUOQW010000172.1:0-5780 GCA_963506825.1 uncultured Cellvibrio sp. | reverse complement strand
CAGTTAAATGGCCTTTTGGAAGATTTGGCCGAGCGCTATGCGCCCATCGCCCAAGGCAAAGGCTTGGAACTGTTATGCAGCACACCCATTCCACCCTTATCCGTTGAGGGCGATTCCGCGCGCTTGGCGCAAGTACTTACCAATCTGTTAAGCAACGCCATTAAATTTACGGCCACGGGCGAAGTCATGCTCTCGGTTGAGCGCGTTCAAGAGACCGCGGATCAAGTGAATTTGCACTTTGCGGTAAGGGATACCGGCATAGGTATTACGCCCGATCAGAAGCTGAAACTATTTAATGCCTTTACCCAAGCAGATACGTCCATGACCCGCAAATATGGCGGCACAGGGTTAGGCTTGGCGATTTCACAGCGTTTAATCAGGCTGATGGGTGGTGAGATCTCACTAGAGAGTAGCTTTGGCGAGGGTTCCTATTTTCATTTCTCGCTCACACTGCCCAAGGTAGCTGATGTGCGTAATTATCAGCTGGTATCGGGCTTTGGCAATATGCGTATTTTGGTGGTTGATGACAATCAAACCAACCGCGAAATTCTGGATTATTGGCTGACGTCTTGGGGGGCAAAACCCGTGCTTGCGGAGTCAGCTGCAGAGGCATTGGTGCTCTTGCAACAAGCCGCAGACGAACAGCAACCTTTCCAACTTTTGTTAACCGATTGGATGATGCCCGATATGGACGGTGGCGCATTAATCGAGGCGGTGCATTTAGATCCGCGCTTGAGTGCAATCTCTATAGTGGTTTTAAGTTCCGCAGGCATGGCTGCAACGCCAGACATTGCAGCTAAAACCACCTATTTATTAAAGCCAGTGCGACAGTCTGAATTACACAATCTTATCGCCCGAATTCTCGCTGGCGACATGGTAAAAAAACACAAAGGTCTTTTGGCTCCCGCCGCGCAAGAACAGGTCCCTGGCGAAAATTGGCTACCCAAACTTAAAGGCAGAATTTTGCTCGCGGAAGATAATTTAGTGAACCAGGAAGTTGCCATGGCCATGCTGCAACGCATAGGTTTGAGCGCAAAAATTGCCGGCAATGGTTTAGAGGCAGTTCAAGCTATTGAAGAGGAATCCTTTGATTTGGTGTTAATGGATTGCCATATGCCCATTATGGATGGCTTTGAAGCTACCCAAAAAATACGCTCGCGTGAAAGGAATTTTGCGCAGCCTAAATTAACGGTTATTGCTCTGACTGCGAACGCCATTATGGGCGACCGGGAAAATTGTCTCGCAAAGGGAATGGATGATTATTTAAGTAAACCTTTTACCGTAGAGCAGCTGCACAAAGTGTTGTCGCAGTGGTTACCGCTGCGCGGAAATCATGATCAGGAAGTTCATGCAGTTGAGGATGAACCTACAGTTGTCGTTAAAATAGATCGTAAAGTGTTATCGCAGTTAAAAAATTTAAAAGCAGGTTTATTGGTACGTATTATTGATCTCTACATCGAATCCAGCCCGCAACTCTTGTTGGATATGGAGCAGGCAATTGCGCAGCAAGATACCAACGGCATTTATAAAGTTGCGCACAGTTTAAAAAATAGCTCTGCAAACTTGGGTATTACTGATTTAACCAATTTATGCCGCGAGCTGGAAATAAAAGGCCGCGAAGGTGATTTAGCGGCGAGTGTAAATTTAGTGGCAGATATTAAGCGGCTTTATAACTCGGTTGCCGCAGCACTGTTAGCGATTAAAAACGAGGAGGCCGCACATGGATAGGCTGAAGAAAAAGCCTGCAATGGTCTTAGTTGTTGATGATGACGAAGCTGCGCGCCTGATGATGGCAACCACTTTAGAGCAGGCAGGTTTTGCTGTAATCACCGCCGCAAACTGTGCTGCGGCGCGCGCTATTTTTGTACAGCAAGAATTAAATATTATTTTGTTGGATGTACTTTTGCCCGATGGCGATGGTTTCACTCTGTGTGCCGAGTTTTTGCGGCATCCACGCGGGCGCGATTTGCCGATTGCTATGGTTACAGGTTTGGACGATGTGGAATCCATTAGCTTGGCTTACCAAAGCGGCGCCACCGATTTTATTACCAAACCCGTAAGTTGGGGCACCTTGCCATATCGCATTCAATATATTTTGCGCGCGAGTAATGCCATTGTTGATTTAAGCGTGAGTGAAAGTAAAACCCGCGCACTGCTCTCTGCCATCCCCGATATTATTATGCGTATTCAAACCGATGGTAAGGTGTTGGATATGCAAGTCGGCTCTTACGTTTACGATATGGGTGAATGGATTACGCAAGGTGAAGGGCAAGCATTTGGCTATTTGCCACAGGGAATATTTCAATCCGTTAGCGGTGCAATAAATTCAGTATTAACGGGCCGCGAAATGCAGCTCATTGAATTTCAATGGTCGCAAACAAGTGAGTCTGTACGTTATTGGGAAGCGCGGATTTTGCCGCGCGACCGCGAAGAAGTGCTCATGGTGGTGCGTGAAATAACCCAGCGCAAAAAGCAGGATACGCAATTGCGTTTGTGGGCCAAAGTATTCGAAGGCTCCAACGAAGCCATTATGATTACGGATGGCGACCTGAATATTATTTCCGTCAATCGCGCCTATGAAACCATTATGGGTTTTAGCGAAGCTGAAGTGGTGGGAATAGATACAAAATCCGTGGGTGCAAAATTACACACACACAGTTTTTTCCGCAATTTAGTGTCAATACTCAAAGAGAAAGGGCACTGGCAGGGTGAGTTATCCAATCAGCGCAAAAATGGTGAGATATTTCCCTCGTGGTATTCCATTAGCTTAGTGCCCAATGCGCAGGGCGTGCCAGAAAATTACATTGCTATTTTTAATGATATTACCGAGTTTAAAAACTCGCGCGCACAAATTGATTTTTTGGCCCATCACGATAATTTAACGGGCTTGCCCAATCGCGTGTTGCTCAATGACCGGTTAGAAATGGCGATTAATGCTGCAATTCGCCTAAGCGAAAAAGTGGGCGTTTTGTTTATCGATCTCGACCGTTTTAAAAACGTAAACGACTCACTCGGTCACAGTGTGGGCGATCAATTACTGAAGGAGGCAGCCAAGCGTTTAAGTTCAATTGTGCGCACTGGCGATACAGTTTCGCGCTTGGGCGGTGATGAATTTGTAGTGCTTTTTCCCAAAGTAAAAGATGAATCTAGTCTTGCCGATCTCACCATTAAATTACGCGATGTGCTGCAGCACCCTTACAGCATTGGCGGCATTAGTTTGCATATTACACCCAGCATCGGAATCGCCATATTTCCCGACGATGGCGATAGCGTAAATACGCTTATTAAAAATGCCGATGCCGCTATGTACCTCGCTAAAGAAAAAGGCCGCAACAATTATCAATTTTATACGCCCCTACTCAACTCGCGCACCTTGGATAGGTTAAAGCTCGAAAGCGATTTGCGTTTGGCACTGGAGAAAGGTGGCTTCGAATTACATTATCAACCACAAATTTTTGCGAAGACGGGCAACCTATGGGGCGCAGAGGCGTTAGTGCGCTGGCGTCACCCCGAGCGCGGTTTGGTATCGCCTGCAGATTTTATTCCGCTAGCAGAAGAAACGGGTTTAATTATTCCTTTGGGCGAGTGGGTGTTTGCTGAAGCTGCGCGCCAAGTGACGACGTGGCGTGCGCAAGGTTTACCGAACTTGGTCGTGAGCGTAAATATTTCAGCCGTGCAATTCCGCAAAGATGACTTTGTGGAATGCATTAAAACAATTTTGAAAGAAGAGGGGGCGGTTGCGCACTCGCTGGAGCTGGAGCTGACAGAAAGTATTTTGATGCACGATATGGAATCCTCCATTGCAACCTTAAAATATTTGCGCGAATTGGGTTTCCGTATTGCTATCGATGATTTTGGCACTGGCTTTTCCAGCTTGAATTATTTGCGCCGTTTGCCCGTGAACGTTTTAAAAATTGATCAATCGTTTGTGCGCGAAATGCTCGCCGAACAAGCGTCTTTGGCCATTGTAGAATCCATTATTTCGCTGGCGCATTCGCTCGGCAAAGAAACTATTGCCGAAGGGGTGGAAACCCAAGCAGAATTGGATGTGCTCACCGCACGGGGCTGCCAGTTAATGCAGGGCTATTATTTTTCCAAGCCGCTACCTGCACCCAGCTTTGAAGCTTGGGTACAAGCGCGCACTGGCGTTACCTTATTACAGCGGAATTATTTTGTTAATTGAAAGCAGGCTTGGTTGCAAACACGATTAAATTAGCTAAAGGCTTCAGGAGTTAATAGATAAGGTGGGCGTGGACATAGGTTGTAAGCATTTTCGTAAACGCACGCAGGCCAATGCTTTTATAGCAAGTGTTGCGCTGTGTGTTTGTGCACGTGTGTTTGCCGCTGATGACGACTACCTCATTATGGACTTAGAGCAATTAATGCAAGTGCCTGTTACGGGTTCCACTCTGCGCGATGAATCCCTCAAAACTGTGCCTGCTGCAGTCACCGTTTTTACCCGCGAACAGCTGGATAGATTGGGGCTGGATTATCTCTATGAGCTCATCAGTTTAGTGCCCGGTTATCAATTAGATCGCGGTGCAGACAGCGGCGTAAATTACACCATGAGTTCACGCGGTCGTCGCAATGGTGCGCAGGCGCGCGAGATTATGGTGGTAGTGGATGGTCGTATCTTTGCTAATCCGCGCTCAGGTTCTATTGATAGCGCGCTACCACTTATTCCGCTTGAGCAAATTGAGCGGGTAGAAGTGATTCGCGGGCCGGGTTCTGCGCTCTATGGTTCCAGTGCTTTTAACGGTGTCATCAATATTATTACTCGCACCGATCTAAATACTGCCCGCGTAGAGTTGGGCGGTGATGACAGACGCAGTGCCAGCCTTTCGCTCAGCCAACGTCTAGGGAACGATTGGAAAACCAATCTGTTCGCGCGCGTTTATGAGGACGAGGGTCAGCTATTTCATATCCCCGACAGTTTTACCAAAGTGCCACTCACCACTCGCGACCCCCGCCGCACATTGGATTTTGATGTGGCGATTGGCAATACTGATACTCAAATTCGCGCTGCCTACCATCGCACCGACTCCAGCGATTTTTATAATTTTGAAAATACCCAAAATGGTTTTAACGCAACCACACAGATATTTAAACAAATCAGTTGGGATCAGCGTTTAGATTGGTTTGACGATGTAAAAACTCAACTGCAATTGGGTTATTTGGCAACCGGACAGGATTTGCAGGTCGCTATTTTGGGAGCGGCTAGTGCATCGCAAATTAGCCAGCCGGTTGGGCGCGAAAATTTTCTCAGTAAGGGTTCCTTGGGTGGCTCTAGCTATAACCTGCGCTTGACCAATGACTGGACTATTAATGAGGCTTCCAGCGCCTTAGTAGGTGTGGAATGGCGGCGCGAGCAGGAAACTACTGCGCGCGCTTATCACAATTATGATTTAGGTCAATTGGCTAATCGCAAATTTCCCATTCGCTACTACGGTGATTTCACTCATTACACGGCCATAGGCTCTGAGGGCTCCTTGGAAATGGGTGGGCTCTATGGTCAGTATCTGCGTGATTTAAATGCTCAAACTCGGCTTACCTTAGGTGTTCGTTACGATCACTATAAAGGCATAGGTGCACACGCTAGCCCACGTTTGGGTTTGGTGCATCAACTTAGCGATACTCAAACGCTTAAACTTTTATATGGGGAGGCCTATCGCGCACCCTCACTGGGTGAAACGGGTGTAATTAATAATCCGCTCGTCGTCGGGAATCCCAATCTCACTTATGAAGTGGTGAAAACCTGGGATTTAATTTGGATGCTGAAT
>CAUOQW010000171.1:0-5803 GCA_963506825.1 uncultured Cellvibrio sp. | reverse complement strand
TTGGCAGTCGCCACAATATGGATGCACTAGCGCAGAATTATCTCGATTATAAAACGGTTACCTTTGAAGAACTTGCAGGCAAAGGTGTTAAACAATTAGCCTTTAATCAATTGCCCATTGAAGATGCGGGCCATTACGCCGCGGAAGATGCCGATATTACGTTGCGTTTGCACCAATTCTTTTGGCCGCAACTCGATAAAATTCCTTCGCTCAAATCCGTATTTGAAACTATCGAAATTCCATTGATTCCTATCTTGTCGCACATAGAGCGCAATGGCGCTTTGGTAGATGCTAATTTATTGGGTAAGCACAGCATCGAATTAGGCGATCGCTTAACGCAGTTAGAGCGCAACGCTTATGAAATTGCCGGGCAAGAATTTAATTTAAGTTCGCCCAAACAATTGGGTGTGATTTTATTTGATCAGCAAAAATTGCCCATCATTAAAAAAACGACCACAGGTACGCCATCAACTGCCGAAGAAGTTTTACAAGAGTTGGCGTTGGATTATCCGCTACCAAAAGTGCTGATGGAATATCGTGGTCTCGCGAAATTAAAATCGACGTACACCGATAAATTGCCACTTGAAATTAACAGGCGCACTGGCCGCATTCACACTAGCTATCATCAAGCGGTGGCGGCAACTGGGCGCTTGTCATCGCAAGATCCTAATTTGCAAAACATCCCGATTAAAACGGAAGAAGGTCGTCGTATTCGCCAAGCGTTTATCGCGCCTAAAGGCTACAAATTAGTTGCAGCGGATTACTCGCAAATTGAATTGCGCATTATGGCGCACCTGTCGGACGATGTAGGTTTGCTTACCGCGTTTGAAAAAGGTTTGGATGTTCACCGCGCAACGGCGGCAGAAGTATTTGGAGTGAGTTTGGATTCGGTAACCACTGAAATGCGACGCAGCGCCAAAGCCATTAACTTCGGTTTAATTTATGGGATGTCCGCATTTGGCTTGGCGAAGCAACTACATGTGGGGCGCAATGAAGCTCAGCAATATATCGACCGCTACTTTGAGCGTTACCCTGGTGTGCAGCGTTATATGAATGAAACGCGCTCGCTCGCCCATGAGCAAGGTTTTGTAGAGACGATTTTTGGGCGTCGTTTATATTTGCCGGATATCAATGCCAAAAATAAAAATCTGCAAATGGCTGCCGAGCGCACGGCGATCAACGCGCCCATGCAGGGTACGGCGGCAGATATCATCAAAAAGGCCATGATCAGTGTGAATAATTGGCTATTGGAGTCCAAGGTAGATGCCAAATTAATTATGCAGGTGCACGATGAATTGGTGCTCGAAGTTGCTGAGGATCAGCTCGATGAAGTGCGCAATGGTGTTATCGCGCGTATGTCAGCTGCAGCGCAATTAAAAGTTCCGCTCTTGGTTGAAGCGGGCGTAGGCAATAATTGGGATGAAGCCCATTAATTAATACGATAGGTGCAGGGAATTATGAATCACTTGTATGTTGCGATTTATATCATCGCCCTGCTCAGTGGTGCTTTGCTGGTGCCTGCGCTTTATCTTGGTTATCGCCATACAAAAGCCTTTAAAGAAACTTTTGCTATTTATAGCGTGCTCAGTGTGTTGGTTTTGCTGGGTGCTTGCACGCTTTATATTGCGGTTAATGTATCGCCCTATCATTCCCTTTTTAAAATATTTGTAGCCGCGGCTTTTGCGCATATGGCGGCGCTTATCTTTTTATTGCCGCGTCAGCACCACCAGTTGTGTGAGGTTCCTGTCGTTCAGCGGCGTACCAAATTTTGGTTGCTGCTTGCGCTTATCAATTTGATTGTCAGTTTTTTGCTGTGGTTGGTGCCGCACATTATCATGATACCGTTGATGATCTTTTCATTGCTCTGTCTGGTAGGGGCAATCGTTTATTGCCAGGTAGTTTATCGTCGTTTTCAGGCGCGTACTTTCAAGAAGCCAAAACTTATGACCTTGGTTTTACCGATAGTCAGTATAGGTTTGGGATTGTTGGAGGGCTTTGTATTTGGCGAGGGTATAGTGCAGCGCGGAGTGATTTTGAGTTTACCGCTGATTTATATTTTGCACTGCGCCAGTGTTTGGTTATTGCGCCACGAGTTATTTCCGCTAGCATCTTTGCCTCAATCTGTTGCATTGGAGTTTTCACAGCTGACGACAAAAGAGCGCGAAATTGTGGATGCTGTGCTCAAAGGGTTGAACAATAAACAAATCGCCGCCGACTTTGGTTTGTCGACCAGTACTGTTAAAAATCATTTGTATGCAGTGTTTAAAAAGTTGGGTGTAACTAATCGTTATGCGCTGATTAATGCTGGCAGCCTTGCTCATTCCATCAATAAAGAAAATCCCCAGAGCTAATATCATTAATGCCTGCTCTGCTGCTGGCTTGGGGCTAATTTCCCAGATTATTTTGGTCGCCTTTTCGCCAACTAGGCCTAATTTCCTATAGGCAATCTCCCTTCTCACCCGCAGTCTAACTCCGATAGCTGGTGCAGTGGTTGCGCTTAGTGCATTCTATTTTTTTGGAGTTAAGCAATGAAGTCGGGATTGGTGTTTTGTGCGCGTTTTATTGGTCTCTGTGGATGGCATTTGGTGAGTTTGATGCTCGCCGCTTTGGTGGTAGGGAGTTTTGTCCGTCTTGCGGATCAAGGTCAACCCGCTGTTGATTTTGCGCCCTTATTGGTCATCAGCATTTTGGAGACGGCTGCAGTCGTTTGGTTGATCAGCAGCTTGCGTTTGACAGGCATCAAGTTGCTGCTGGTCAAATTTATGGTATTTCAAGGCGTGAAAGTTTTTTTGATGATGATTGAGTTGGCGTTTTTCCTGAATGTTTGGGCTTCGCCACCTTTAATTAGTTTGGATCGCGTGCTGGCGTTGGAGTTGCATGGCTTGCTGATGGCGTTGCTGTTTTGCCCTATGGCAATTCTTGTGCTGAAGCAGTGGAGGTCGACCGAGCAGCATCATGCCGCAATTTTTCCTGTAGTTAATCGCAAGCTCATAATCCGGATATTGGCAGTGGGCGTTTTGTACTCGGGTTGTTATTGGCTAGTGGGAAGTTTCCTGCTCATTCCGCTTGCGGGTGAGTCTTTTATGTTTACCTATGGTCACTTGCAGGTGCCAGTGTGGATGCCGCTGTTCCAAGTGGGGCGTGGATTAATATGGGCTTTGATTGTACTTTTGCTGGTTAATCATCTAGATGTGCGTGGTGCGACACTTTATTTGGGCGTGGGTGTTATATTGGCAACTTTGGGTGGCGCCCAGTTGTTAAGCCCCAATCCTTATATGTTGGATCACTTGCGCTATGCGCATATGTTGGAAATTGCCGTTTCTATGATGTTATTTGGTGTTCTGGCGAGCTGGATTTTGGGCTCCAAACAATTGGAAGCTGACAAAATCAGATAGTTTTTAACATGCCTGTATTTTTTAAGTTCATGTTTTTACTGGGTTTTTGTTATTTCCATAAAAATAGATAAATTTATTTTCGATTTAGGTGAACTTATTGAATGGCGTTCAGTCTCAGTTAAGTGTGTTTTACTTTCATGAGCTAACTCCTCCCCTAATGGCAATTTGCCAGCTTAGTGTTGTAACTAACAAAGCTACCCGACTTTTTAGTCGGGTTTTTTTTTGCCTTAAATTTGAGTGGGGTTAAATCAGCGGATTTTCAATGCTTTTATAAGCTGCGCGGATGAACTTATTCTGAAATGAGCTGCCTTAATAATAGCTAGTGTTGTACATGTGAGTCCTCCAGACTTTGACACTTTGTGTGTGTCGTCCCTTGTTCGGTGGCCCTGAGCCACCGTTTTTTTATTCTGCTTTTGGTAAATCTGTTCCTGCTGCATCGTCTTCGCTAATAGGCGCTAGCCAAGTTTGAAGTTTGGCTTTGAGGTCATCCAGTCCTGTATTTTTAAGTGAAGAAAAAGTTTGCACACTGACTAACTCGCTTAAGTTCGCACTTTTTAGCTCTTTCTTGACCGCCATCAAAGCGCTACCTGCGTGGCCACGGCTTAATTTATCGGCCTTGGTAAGCAATATATGCACGGGCATATTAGATTCGGTCGCCCAGTTGAGCATGGTGGTGTCAAATTCCTGTAGGGGATGGCGAATATCCATTAGCAGGATTAGGCCTTTCAGGCAGCGACGTTCGCGTAAGTATTCAGAGAGGTGGCGCTGCCAAAGCTCCTTTTGCTCGCGCGATACTTTAGCGTAACCATAACCCGGTAAATCTACCAAGCGTTGAGTATCGCTCAGCTCAAAAAAGTTAATCAGTTGGGTACGGCCTGGGGTTTTGCTCACACGCGCTAGCTTGTGGTTGTTAGTTAGGGTGTTAATAGCGCTGGATTTGCCGGCGTTAGAGCGCCCAGCGAAGGCGACTTCAATGCCATCCTCAGGCGGGCACTCGCGAATACTGGGAGCGCTCTGGGTATATTTGGCTTTCTGGAAGTTAATCGCGGTGGTCATAAAAACCCTTCAAATTGGTGTGTTATTAGCTCGATGGTATATAATGCTGCATAGCTTTCTGAGGATTAATGCTTGCTGGAACAAAAGCTTGGGTGTCCCGGAATGGTAACCTTGGATATACGGAAAAAGTAATACCGAAGAGAAAGACTGCACAGGTTGATGGCCGGCATTGTAGCCTGATGCCTATCCCTAAGCGAACAAAATGACCCTAAGCACTTAAATGAGTGCTTACAACACAATTGAGATGACAGGTTTGCCAATGAAACATATCGTAAGAAATGCACTTTTTTCGCTGGGTTTGATCGCTATCGCGCAAGGTGCTTCGGCTTCTGGTGCGGCTAAAGTGGCGGGTGACGCAAAAGCGGGTCAAGCAAAAGCGGCTGTTTGTGGTGCTTGTCACGGTATGGATGGCAACAGTGCTGCGCCTAATTTTCCCAAGTTGGCGGGCCAAGGTGAGCGTTATTTAATTAAGCAAATTCACGACATTAAGGCGTGGGATGCAGAAACTAATCCGGCCAAAAAAGCGAGTGCGGGTCGTGCAGTATTGGAAATGACGGGTCTTCTTGTCAATGTAAGCGATCAAGATATTGCAGACATTTCGGCCTATTTTGCCAGCCAAAATACGCAATTGTCTGGCGCCAAGAAAATGGAAGTTCAAGTTAATTCTGGTCTTAAAGTTGATGCCTTGGAACTTGGCGCGAAAACTTATCTTAATGGTAACTTGGCGAACGGCGTACCAGCCTGTACTGGTTGCCATGCGCCAGATGGTAAAGGTAATGCTGCTGCAGGCTTCCCGCGTTTGAGTGGCCAGCACCCGGATTATATCGCCAAGCAATTGACCAACTTCCGTGCGGGTGACCGTGTCAATGATGGTGATACCTCACCCATGCGTTCAATTGCCGATAAATTGAGCGATGCAGAAATTAAAGCTTTGGCAAACTTCATTGCCGGTTTGAATTAATATCCCTGCTTGAATTAATTACTGAAATTGCACTAGTCATTGCGTTAAGAGTAGTAATTGCGATAAAAAGGCGGCCTCGGTCGCCTTTTTTATTGCCCGAATCGTAAGGCTACTACTCGCTAGATTGCTTGGGTTCATATTACTAAGGCTAGTATTCAAAAATCTTTATCTAAACAGCTTCGGAGTCTTTGATGCGTATTGTTGCAGCCCTTGTTGTAGCGCTTTTTTCTTTATCGGCTTTTGCCGCAGATTCAGCTGCCGCCAAACCTGCTGTTACTCCGGCAGCCAATTATATCGAGGGCAAGGATTATATTCTGCTTGATCAGCCCGTTCGTACGCAGGATCCCAGCAAGATAGAGGTCGCAGAGGTTTTCTCTTATTTGTGCGGCCA
>CAUOQW010000170.1:0-5804 GCA_963506825.1 uncultured Cellvibrio sp. | reverse complement strand
TATTTTGGGTTATTCATCCATCGCACACTTTGGCTATTTATTGTTGTTGGTATTGGTTGGTGGTCAAAAATTCGGTATTGAAGGTTTTGCCGTTTACTTAACTATTTACGTAATGACCTCATTAGCAGCCTTCGGCGTAGTGACCTTAATGTCACATGCCGATGGCAAGCGTGATGCAGACATGTTGAATGATTATCGTGGCCTGTTCTGGCGTCGCCCTTACTTGGCTTCTATTTTTACTCTGGCATTGTTCTCATTGGCGGGTATTCCACTTACTGCAGGTTTTATCGGTAAATTCTACGTGGTTACCGCTGCCGTAGGCGCAGGCTTCTGGGGCTGGATAGGTTTGATATTTGTGGTGTTGGGTTCATCTATTGGTATCTTCTTCTACCTGCGTACCATCATTAGTTTGTTCTTGGCCAAGAAACATATGCACCGCTTCGATGCTGAAATTAACTGGGGTCAACGTACCGGCGGCATTATGGTATTGGGCGCAGCGGCATTTATTTTGGTGATCGGTATTATCCCTAATCCGTTAATGTTTATTGCACAGCTGACTCAACTCGTTTGGGTTGCGCAATAATTTAATTGCGTGAGTTTGTTTAAAATGCCGACCTCGCGTCGGCATTTTATTAATTGAATTAAATTTCTAACCGTATAAATGCGGTTAATTTGGAGGTTGTTGTGGAAATTGCATGTCTCGATTTAGAAGGTGTTTTGGTTCCAGAAATCTGGATTGAATTTGCGAAAGTGACGGGCATAGAATCCCTCAAAGCTACAACCCGCGACATTCCTGATTACGATGTATTGATGAAACAACGTCTTCGTATTTTGGAAGAAAATAATTTGGGTTTGAAAGAAATTCAAGATGTAATCGCAACATTGAAACCGCTTGATGGCGCTGTTGAATTTGTAGATTGGTTGCGCGAGCGTTTCCAAGTTATCATTTTGTCAGATACTTTTTACGAGTTCTCGCAGCCACTTATGCGTCAATTAGGCTTACCAACTGTATTATGTCATCGTTTGAATGTTGACGAACGCGGTATGGTTGTAGGTTATACCTTGCGTCAACGCGATCCAAAACGTCAATCTGTATTGGCTTTGAAAACCTTGTATTACCGCATTATTGCCGCAGGTGATTCTTACAATGACACCACCATGTTGGGCGAAGCGGATCAAGGTATTTTGTTTCATGCACCGCAAAATGTGATCGAGCAATTCCCGCAATTCCCAGCGGTACATACCTACGAAGATTTGAAGAAAGAGTTTATTAAAGCGAGCAATCGCGAGTTAACGCTTTAATTTTTCTGGTGAAAATTAAGCTAAGAAAATTAGCTTAAAACAAGAAAGGCAGACGTGGAAGCGTCTGCCTTTCTTATTTGTGTCGAGCAGTGGTAAATATTTCCGATCATCCTGAGCGCGAAGCAGTCGAAGGATTCGTACAAAACCCTTCGACAGGCTCAGGGTGAACGGCATCAATACAGCGCAGTCCTAAAAAATCCAAGTGCAGTTTGGTAACCCCACAATTGCAATTCGGCATCATATCTATCGCCTTCATCGCGCATAAAAGCATGTACGCCATTTACTTCATGCCACTCAAATTTAATATTGGCATCCGTTAATTCTTTATAAACAATTGCACGGCCTTCTGGCGGAATATGTGGGTCTTGTTTGCCCCAAATCATTTGTATGGCGCCGCGAATCTCTTTGGTGCGAGTACGGCTGTCATTGCCTGCTTGTGAAGGTGTTATGCCTGAATGAATATCGGTCGCATAGAAGCAACTGGTTGCTGAAATTGCAGGGTTAATGGCAGCGCGATAAGCCAAGCCGCCACCTAAACAGAAGCCCATAGCGCCAACTTTGCCTGAATAGTAGGGGAGGGTTTGCACGTAATCGATCATGGCTTGAGTATCAGTATCGTGAGCCTCCAAGTATTTATTCACCTTGTCTGCATTACCTTTATCGCGGCCGGCATCGTCATAACCCAATACAGTTCCAATCGGATTTAGTTCGTGGAAAACTTCGGGAACAATCACAATAAAACCATGGCCTGCCATAATTTGTGCGCTGCGGCGAATCGGCGATGTCTGCTGAAAAATTTCAGAGTAAAGCAAAATAGCAGGGTATTTTTTACCTGTAGTTGATGCATCTTCTTTAGGGCGATACACATAACAGCGCATGGTACCGGTGGGCGTTTCTAAATCGATTTGGTGGTTTTGAATTAGCATCTCTCTCTCCTAAATGATGAATTTATTTGGCTTATGATTTTGCGTTGTTCATGATTCTGTTCGGCTAAAGCTCTGCTCCAGCGTATCCAGCAATACTTTTACCTTGGCAATTGTCTCTTGATATTCTTTATCGGGTTCTGAGTCGGCAACTATGCCGCCGCCGCCCCAACAGTGAATTCTATTTTTGTCGCGAAGGAGCGTGCGAATCGCAATGTTGGTGTCCATATTTCCGCAGGCACTTATATAGCCCAAGCTGCCGCAATAAAGTGAGCGTCTTACAGGTTCTAACTCTTCAATAATTTCCATGGCGCGAATTTTAGGTGCGCCGGTAATACTGCCACCGGGGAAGCTGCTTGCGAGTAAATCGACCGCCGTTTTATTAGGCTTCAAGGTTCCTGTTACTCTGCTTACCAAATGGTGCACATTGGCAAAGCTTTGCAGGCTGAACAGCTCTGGAACTTGAATATCGGTGCAGGTTTTACTCAGGTCATTGCGCAAAAGATCCACAATCATCAAATTCTCAGCGCGATCTTTCAGGCTGGATTCCAATGTTAGCGCGTTAGCGGCATCTTCTT
This sequence comes from uncultured Cellvibrio sp., assembly GCA_963506825.1. Lineage (GTDB taxonomy): Bacteria > Pseudomonadota > Gammaproteobacteria > Pseudomonadales > Cellvibrionaceae > Cellvibrio. The sequence goes on along the minus strand of CAUOQW010000170.1, from coordinate 3,001 downwards.
CCGGTGTTTTACCGCGCGCTATAGTGCCTTTAATCGGTTTTGTTTCAGCCAGCTTTTGCTCAAGCTTAATAAAACGCTCTGGCGACAGGCTCAATATTGCACCTTCTGGCAATTCCATATAAGCAGAGAAGGGCGAGGGCAAAGCATCGCGTAATGTCAGGTAGGCCTTAAAGCTATCACCTTGGCAGTTTGCGCTAAAGCGCTGGGCAAAATTGACTTGATAACAATCGCCAGCCGCTATGTATCGCTGAATTCTTTGGATCGCTAGGCGGTATTCGCTTACTTTAAGATTGCTCTCAAAGTTATTGATTTCAAAAGAATTTGACGAGCTCTTAATATTTTGCTTTAAGTCGTGAAACATCAAGTTTTGAGTGGCTGCAATACAGATCTGTTCGATTTCCGAAAAGTTATAAGCATCTGCAACAGCTTTATTAATCACTAACCAAGCCTGCTGGCTATGATGATCTTGCACTATGGCCCAAGGATAAATGCCGATACTCATATCCGGCAGACCAATATCCTTAACTGCGGTTTCTGGCAACCGTTCTAAAGATCGCCCCAAGTCATAGCCAAAATAACCTAAGGCACCACCACAAAAGAGCACTTGCTCAAGTGATGCTTGTACCGGTGGAAGGTAAGTCTGCAAAACATCAAATGGGTTTTGAGTTGAGGTTTCAGATAAGTCGCCTTGCTGAATATGGGTAATACCATCCACTGTATTTAAGCTAACCGCAGGTGCTGCACTCAAAATATCAAACCGGCCGTAGTTGCTTTGTGGATGGCCAGAATCCAACCAAATCGGCATGGCAAGATGGCGTATTTGCACGAACCAGTCGGCCGAGTTCGGGTAGTAGTGGATGGGGATTAATTGCGCAGATATGGGCATTGAAAATACGGCCTAAAAATATTGCAGGCATTTTAACGCAAAGCACCGATGCAGTTTTGAGTAATTGGGTGCTGTTTTGAGTAATTAAAGCAATTGCCAAAAGCCTCTATAACAAACTGATTATTTGCTGTCAGAATAGGGCATCTATAACAACCGGCAGCATTTTTGACTGCCTATAAATCTAAGGACGCAGTTTATGATCGTGTTAGTTGTTGGCGCTCTCGCCGGGATTGTTTTTGGGTCGATCTTTCTGGGTTATAAAGGTTGGTTCTTGGGTGCGCTTTTAGGCGGCCTCACCAGCCTGGTTCTTCAGCAAATTAAAAAAATTGGTGCGCTGGAATCAGCCGTAAAACACTTAACCGATGAGCAGATAAAAACCAATCAACAACTAGCACTGCTCAAAAGCAATCTTCAAACACCTAGCGCTGATACAAACATTAATCCAACACCAGCGCCCGTGGTGAAAAAACCACTGGCCGATGTTATTAATGAATCGCTTGGGGCTATACCAAGCGCACAAGTGACGATTCCCAGCACGCAAATAACCACGCCTGATACCACTCCCGATACTACGGCTAAAACTCCAGATCCTGAATCTTTTGATCTAGACCTGCCTGATCTAGAACCACCTAAAACAGTGCCTCCGGTAATGGTTCGGCCAGTTGTAATGCCACCAGTAGTACCGCGCGAACCTAATGTTATCGAGAAAGCATTTGGTTATGTGCATCGCTTTTTTACCGAGGGCAATCCCATTGTGCGCATCGGCATGGTGGTGATGTTTTTTGGTTTAAGTTTTCTCGTTAAATACGCCTCCAACCAAGGTATGTTGCCAATTGAATTGCGCATGGCGGCGGTGGCAGCCGTCGCGATTGCATTAATCGGTTTGGGTTGGAAAACTCGGCTGAAAGAGGGCGGTTATGGATTGGTGTTGCAAGGTGGCGGTATTGCCGCGCTTTACCTCACGATATTTGCAGCGGCAAAAATGTATTCGCTCATGCCGACCGGTGCCGCCTTTGCGTTGATGTTTGTTATTGTGATGCTCGGCGCGGCGCTCGCGGTTTTGCAAAATGCGCAAGTGCTTGCGCTTATGGCCACTGCCGGTGGTTTTCTTGCGCCGATCCTTACGTCCGACGGCTCAGGTAATCATGTCGGTCTATTCAGTTTTTATTTGCTACTTAATATCGGCATTCTCGCCATTGCTTGGTTTAAAACTTGGCGCCTGCTCAATTGGATTGGTTTTGTTTTTACCTTTGTTATTACCTCAACGTGGGGCGTACTCAAATACGAGCCGCATTTGTACGCAAGCACACAACCCTTTTTAATCGCGTTCTTTGCACTCTATTTAACGGTTTCAATTTTATTTTCACTCAAGCAGCCGCCGAATTTAAAAGGTTTAGTGGACGGCAGCCTCACCTTCGGCTTACCCATTGTTGCCTTTGGTTTGCAAACCGCATTGCTCAAACACACCGAATACGGCTTGGCGATTAGCGCGTTAATTCTCTCTGCAATTTATATTCTGTTGGCGCGTGTGCTCTGGGCAAAGTACCAAACTACGCATCGCGTATTAATCGAATCTTTTATCGCCCTCGGCGTTACCTTTACGACCTTAACTATTCCGCTTGCGTTGGATGCGCAATGGACATCCGCTACTTGGGCACTGGAAGCCACCGGTTTGATTTGGGTCGGTTTGCGCCAGCAGCGTTTCTTACCGCGTTTGGCCGGATATTTATTACATATAGCTGCAGCTTGTTCGCTCATTATCCACGGGATTGATGCCGGTGCGATGCCATTGATCGCTGGCGATTTTATTAGTCTGTTAATTTTGACTGCGTCGGCTCTGTGTATTTCTTATTTACTCACGCGCTTTGCAGAACACAGTAATCGTTTTGAAAAATTCTTAACGCCGCTCATTCTTATTATCGGTTGGCTGTGGTGGTTGCTGGCAGGTTATAACGAGATTGAAGCGCACATTCTTGGCGAGCACCATTTTTCTGTATTGATTGTATTTTTCACGCTCTCTGTGGCGGCGCTGGTGCTGTTAAGTGCAAAAGTACAATGGCCACAATTAGCGCGTGTTGGTTTCTGGTTGTTGCCTTTAACTTGTGTATTGGCAAT
>CAUOQW010000169.1:0-5804 GCA_963506825.1 uncultured Cellvibrio sp. | reverse complement strand
CCTTACCCCCAATGTTTTCGATAGCATTCCAACACGTACGCTGGAACTGATTAGTGCTATGTCTGCCGCCAGCTTAAAAACAGCATTCCAGCTCAATCAGCTTGAGCTCAATGCCAAACACAATCAGGACTTGTTGCAAGAATTAACTATGGAAGCACTGGTACGTGAAGGCGGAGAATTGATTGGCAATAGCAGCGCAATGACAGCATTAAGAGAAGACATTCGCCTGGTAGCAAATTCAGATTACACTGTGCTAATTCAGGGTGAGACAGGCGTAGGAAAAGATTTAGTTGCACGCAACTTACATCAGCTTTCTCATCGACACCAAAAGCCATTAGTACACGTTAACTGTGCATCCTTGCCGGAAACCCTCGCCGAGAGTGAATTGTTTGGCCACACCAAAGGTGCCTTCACAGGTGCCGATAAAAAACGTGCTGGAAAATTCCAGCTGGCCCATGGTGGAACGCTTTTTTTAGATGAAATCGGCGAGCTGCCATTAAGTGTTCAAAGTAAATTATTGCGCGTATTACAAAGTGGGGAAATTCAACCTGTAGGTCAAGATCAAGTTGAAAAAGTCGATGTGCGGGTCATAGCCGCGACAAATAGAAATTTACAACAAGAAATTGCCGAAGGAATTTTTCGTGCAGATTTATACCACCGACTCAGTGTTTACCCTATTACTGTACCCCCATTACGAACAAGAGCCGCCGATGTTTTATTGCTAGCCGGATATTTTTTAGAAACTACTGCGCGCAAATTAGGCTTACGGCAACTGACACTCACAACCGCTAGCGAACACGCATTGTTGCGATATGAATGGCCCGGTAATGTCCGCGAATTAGAGCACCTTATTAGCCGTGCAACACTCAAAGCCAAAGCAAAAAACACCAAAGGAAACAATTCCATTTTATCGCTAAAACCAGAGGATTTCGATCTACAAAACACCACAATAACAGCGATGAGGACGCAAATACCTCAAGATGCAACTCAGAACACCATGACAAACTCACTAAAAGAATCTACCAATGAATTTCAACGCGAACAAATCATAAACGCATTAACATTTCACAATGGAAATTGGACAAAGGCGGGGCTTATGCTGGGCTTGGATCGTGCAAATTTAGCGCGCCTCGCAAAACGACTGAACATAAAAGTGGATAAAAGTATTTCAAGTTGACAGCCACTCTCTTAATTTAACCAAACAGATTACAACGAAAAAGTATTTATAGTCTGGCGCCATATCGTTAAGCATGTAGTAAAAAAAAAGCTAAAATATATAAAGTGTGTTTTAAAAAATGGCACTACATTAAATTCAGTGCCATTTTTGATTTAACCATAAAAATTAGTGTTATTTTTTCGCCCCCGCAGCATCTGCACTCAATGATTCAATAAGCTTTAAAGGCACCGGAATTACCGTGCCATGACGCATGCGTATTGGCGTACCTTCATCTGGAAAACTCATTTGCGATGAAACATCCTCCCAAGTCACCAAATCTTTAGACTTAATAGCGCCGTAGTGTTTGGTGGTATAAGCATCATAATAAATAATGGCTTCATCACCCACCTGTACTGCAGTTGGGCCTTCAACCCAATAGCCTTCTTTGGTGATAGGTGCGCTGAGCTTTTCAAAGGGGCCCGTAAAACTTTTTGCGTTGGCCTGCTGCAAATGTTTTTTAGGTGGGAAGCGCGTTTCATCCTTAACAATTAAATGCAGCTTACCTTTGAAATTTAAAAAGGTTGCATCTATTACACTAAAACCGGGATCGTAAAACAATTTAGTGGGCTCAAATTTTACGAAATCTTTAGTCGTTGTATAGTAGAGGCGGTGATTGTATTTATCCTCAGAAGACCCCGCTGTTGCAGTAAATTTTCCTGGAACAGTAGACGACCAAAAGATCACAAAATCTTTGGTTTTTTTATCGTAAACGATTTCTGGTGCCCAAGAGTTTAGAACTTCAGACTCATGGGCCATTACCGGTAATTGCTTCTGGGCAGACCAAGTTACAAAATCCTTAGTCGATGCATAACCGATATTGTTTTCATTCCAACCGGATGTCCACACCATGTGGTAAGTACCATCCGGTCCCTGTACAACTGAGGGGTCGCGCATCAATTTGGATTTACCAATAGCAGGTTTCCAATGATTTTCGCTGCGAGTTAATTTTTGCCAACGGTAGCCATCCGTACTTGTGGCCAAATGCAAACCATCTTCTCCATTTTTGGTAAAGTAGGTAAAAATATAACCGATATTTTTTTCTTCTGTTGTATTAACTGAAGCACAGCCAGACACAACACCGCCCACTGCAATAAAAGCCAGCAGGCCACACATACGACGGACAGGTAAAAGCCGGGGTTGAGGCTCTCTTTTGTATTTTTCTTTATATCTTTTCTATGTATTGGTTCTATGTACACGCTCAATGTATCTTGCCTATTTTTTACCGATCAAACGCATCATATCTACACAGCGCTGTTCTTCTTGCACATTCACGCTTAAGGATTTTTTTAGCGCGGGGCTCAAGTTTGCATATTGATTACGCACATCGGCTAAACGTTGTACGCTAGCATTTGTACAAGCGCGCGGGCTCGTGAGTGTATCGGCATAAACAGATAAGAAGCGTTCATTATTACGCGCTTGCAACTCAGGCAATTTCTCCAAAATACGCGCGTCAAAACCGGTACGTAAGTTAAGCTGATTGGATGGAAATAGGCTGCGCATCACTAAACGCAAAGTTGCATATTTATGTGGCGTGCCCGAAGCGACCAATTCAGTAAACCATTTTTCTTTTACTGCTAGCTCAGGGCGAATTACCTCACTCACAATCGCCATTTGCTGACCTAGATCAGATTTATCTTTTTGTGCTTCCGTTGTAGTCAGCTCACGATAATCTTTATAAGCAAATTGGTTTAAACGGCGCAGCAATGCCCAGCGACGATCTTGATCCAACACAAAACCTTGGGGCAGATTTTTATTGGATAGATAATTGCGCAGAGTATCTAAACCCGCAGGTGTATGGGTTAAGGTAACATAAGCATCAAAGGCTACTTTTTGGAAGTTAGAAGCAGCTTCTGCACGAACTAGTTGCTGCTGGGCAATAGTTTCCAGCATAAACAAATCGGATTTGTGATCCTGCCCTGTTTGATTCATTATCCAAAAATAAATACTGGCTGATTGCAACTTTCCTAATACAGTGCCAACCAATTGCAAGTCGGTTTCTTGCGAAATATTCTTTTGTGCAAAACTTACATACTCTGTTAAAGTCATGTTGATATCTTCAACATCGTCCCATAGATTTTGCCACAACATTTTACGTAAATCGGCATCAAACTCTGGCAAATGCTTTAACAGAGTTTGACGCGATTTTTTATCCAACTTAATTTTGGCATAACCCCAATCAGCAATATTAGGGTATATAAATGCAGGGCAAGCTAAGCCTTTAGCTTCACCAATTGCAGTTCGCTCCCCCTTGTAATGAACAGGAAGTATTTTATTGAGCGATACTTTTTCTTGATCCAAATTGAATAAACCTAATTGCACACGCTGATGACGCAACACAGGGTTTTCTTTAGGTGCAGTTTGAATAATATCCAAGCGATTGAGCTGAGTCTTTTCAAGATCACATTGGTAATCCACTGTAATGGTATTCAGCCCCGCTTTATAGAGCCACTCTTGCGACCAGCCCGCTAAATCTTGTTTAGCCGCTTTGCCAACTTCATCCATAAAATCGTTTAAACGCGTATTGTCATAGGCATATTTTTTTAAATAGGCCGCAACACCTAATCGAAAATTTTCTTCGCCCACAAACACAGCCAGCTGTTTAAGTACAGACGCGCCCTTGCCATAGGTAATACCGTCAAAATTGGTAAATGCTTCCGCTGTGTTGGCAACGGGCAACTCGATTGCGTGAGTTGTCACTTGTTGATCGGTTGTGTAAGCCCACTGTTTCATATCGGTATAAAACACATTCCATGCATCTTTTTTAAATTCAGTATTGGCCGCTTGCTGCAAGGTCGCCATATAGGTGGCGAAACTTTCGTTGAGCCACAAGCCATTCCACCAATCCATTGTCACTAAATTGCCAAACCACATGTGCGCCATTTCATGAGAAATAACATTGCTGGTGCGCATACGTTGCAAATAGGTTTTTGTACCGCGACTAATAAAGGTTTCGTTAAAAGTGACCGCGCCAACATTTTCCATAGCGCCACTATTAAAGTCTGGCACTATAAGTTGATCGTATTTTACAAAGGGATAAGGATATTCAAAATATTGATTAAAGAAAGTAAATGCCTGCTGTGTGAATAAAAACCATTCCTGATAATTTACGTATTGCGCCATTTCCTGACGCGCAAATAAACGCAGAGGAACATTGCCGCTATTATCTTCCCACACCGCATAAGGGCCAGCATGGAGTGGGAACACATAAGACGACATGACTGGTGTTACAGCAAATACCCAATGTTTTTTATCACCTTGTACCTTAACTTGAGTTTCGCGTGTTGCGGAAATAACATGCCAGCTTTGCGGGGCAATTACATCGAGCTTGTAACTGGCTTTTATATCGGGCTGATCAAAATGAGGGAACATTTTGTGTGCATTGAAAGGCTCAAAATTGCTGTATAAATAAACCTTGCCCGTTTCTTTATCTTTGTAGCGATGCAAACCATCGCCCGCTGTGGCGTAAGGGCGTGCATAGCGAATCTTTATATTATTTTTGCCTCCTACAAATAATTCCGGCGCAAGACTAATAAACCATTTGTTGTATTGCCACTCAACGGCTTTCCCATTCAGCGTTATAGCTGCAATTTCACCGTCATCAAAATCGACAGTCACTGGCATTTTATTGTTATTGACGAGATTAAAATCAATAATTACCTCGCCACTGAAGGAGGTTGAGGTTTCATCCAACTCCATATGCAGCTGATAACTTACTGCGCTGATTTGTTGTTTACGCAGAGCTGCATAACTTTGCTCGATAAAAGCGGCTTGCTTTCGCTCCACAGCATTCAAAGAGGATTCTTGTGTGGATGAGTACGAGGACGATTGGAGATTGCATGCATTTACTAAACTGATGAGAAATACACAACCAAAAATTGTGAATAATTTCATTGCCTACTAACTCCTTCTTTTATTGATATAAAGTGCGCAATTAAAAATAGAACTTAAATGCACTGCAACAAAAAAGCCGCTGATTTTCACCAGCGGCTTGTAGATTTTTTATGTTTACGGGTTGCCGTAACTCATTAAACGTTGATAGCGGCGCTCTAATAAAGAGTCCAGTGGCTCTTTGCTGAGTTTATCCACTTGCTCCGTTAAACGTTCGCGCAATTTACTCGCCATGGCATCCACATCGCGATGGGCACCACCGAGAGGCTCGGGAATAGTTTCATCAACAATACCCAAGTCTTGCAGAATTTTTGACGTTACACCCATAGCCTGTGCAGCATCTGGCGCTTTAGCAACTGTCTTCCAAATAATATTGGCGCAGCCTTCGGGGGAAATTACAAAGTAAGTTGAATATTGCAGCATGTTGAGCTGATCGCCCACACCAATTGCCAGAGCACCGCCCGATGAACCTTCACCAATTACCGTACAAATAATAGGAGTACGTAGACGCGACATAACGGCAAGATTTTGTGCGATGGATTCAGAAATACCGCGCTCTTCTGAGTCAATACCAGGGTAGGCACCGGGGGTATCAATTAAAGTAATTACCGGCATTTTAAAACGCTCAGCCATTTCCATTAAACGCAACGCTTTGCGATAACCTTCAGGCTTAGGCATACCGAAATTGCGCATTACTTTT
>CAUOQW010000168.1:0-5809 GCA_963506825.1 uncultured Cellvibrio sp. | reverse complement strand
GAAGCTGTTTGAAGTGTGAGAACTGCGGTCGAGCACTTATAGATTTGACAATAGGCTTTTCAGCAACAAAAGATTGATACGACATTAAAGGGCTCCAGTCAGATTTTTAGGAAAGTAATTTTTTTGAAGCCGCCGATACTAGAGTGTTACTTTTTAAACAAAAAATATTATTTATTTCTTAGCTTATAACCTCATCACCGCCCTGTTTCATATCTAACACCCTCATATTTTCAATTGTTTTTTTGCCAGCAATTATCTGTTGATTTTTAAACAGGAGCGCTCACGAAAAAAAATCATCAGCTCACTATTGTGTTGCTAAATTGCAATTTTTTAAATATCGCAAACTCAAGCGCTATAAGGCTTCGCGTTCTAATTACCAAGATGCAATCAACCTATTTATGTTGGTTTGGCACACTTATTGAGAACGTGAGACCACAAGGCTCGCAAAGAGCCGGCACACAATTTTTAAAAAACTGGAGTTTGTAATGAGTATTACGCGTTCTACCAGCCTGCTGAATGAACAACAGGCAATTCGTGGGTTTAAACAAAAATTTATCGCAACCGCTATTAGTGTGGTGATTGGTACTTCATTCGCATCGGTAAATGTGTTGGCAGCAGAACCTACTGAAAAAGAGAAAGACGATAAGGCAAAAGAAAAAGCCGTTAAATTAGAAAGAGTACTTGTAACCGCGCGCAACCGTGCAGAAGCAGCGCAAGATGTTCCGCTTCCAGTACGTGTAATTGGCGGTGAGCGCCTTGACCGCGACGATATTAAATCTGTATGGGATTTGCCTTCAGTTGCACCAAACTTACAGCTGAATAATCCCGGTGAAAACGCCCGTAAAGTGAGCCCCGGTATTCGCGGTTTAGGCCGTGGCGGCGCTAACGATTCCATGGAGCAAAGTGTGGGCACCATTGTGGATGGCGTTACACTTTATTACTCAGGCCAAGCTTGGGCAGATTATGTAGACCTAGACCGCATTGAAGTTCTTTACGGCCCACAAGGTACTTTGGTAGGTAAAAATACCTCGCTCGGCGCAATTAAAATTGCAACCAAAGCTCCTAGTTTTAAACCTTCATCAAAATTTGAAGTGACAACTGGTGAGCTAAATACCTTACAAGGTAAGTTCTCAACCACTGGCCCATTAATCGATGATTTATTGGCTTATCGCGGTACTTTTTTAGTGACTCGCAAAGATGGCCTCTACGACAATACCTATTTAAATTTTGGTAAGTCGCGAGAAACTTGGCGTGAAGAAAGCAAAATTGCAGGTCGCGTACAATTTTTATTAACGCCAAATGAAGATTTCACTGGTCGTTTAATTTTGGATAAATTGCGCTCAGATGAACGTGTAAATACCGGTAACGTATTAGCCTCTAACGGCCCGGATATTTTTGCTGACGGCACTGCGCGCCCAGCTACAAACCCCATTACTACTAACACGGGCTACACACCGTCTGGCAGTTACTCTTCTATTGGCTATTTAGGTAAATTCGCTGAGCGTTCGGCGTGGTTTCACAATGCTGACGGCACAGTCTATCAACCGCCAGTGGATACAACGGATATCGAAAACTCGCAAGCACGCCCACAAATTACCAACCAAGAAGGTATTTCTGCGCAGCTTGATTGGAATGTAGCAAATCATTCCCTCACATCTATTACTGCTTATCGCTACCAAGATTTTGATATTAAAAACGGCGGCCAATTTGGTCCGTTTTATGTAAGCAACAGCGGCCAGCAATTATGGAATGACCAATTCTCGCAAGAGTTGCGTATTGCTTCAGATGCAAGCGAGAAAAAAACTTTGGATTACCAATCCGGTATTTATTATTTAGATGCTGAAGTTTACAGCGATGACCCAAGTTTCTACGGTGCTGATGCCGGTGCATGGACTGCAACCACTTCGCAATACACAGCTCTGGTTGCCAATGCGACTCCAGCACTACGTGCTGCTGGCCGTGAATTATTGCGCGCCTCGCTTGATGGTGTTTATCAATCATCTGCAACTGATGCAACCGTACAGAGCTTGGCATTTTATGCCCAAGCAGATTGGCATTTCAGCGATAAAGCAACTCTGTCGTTTGGTGCGCGTAACACCAATGAAAGTAAGCAAAATAAAATTGCCACCCAAATTGATCGCCCCGGCCAAGATCTGGATCAGCTAGGTGCACTTTATGGCGCAACCGCAGCACAAATCAGTACCGCTAAAGCAGTTCGCTTAAGAACTGTGCCTATTCCAACCGGTTTTGATTTTTGGGAAGCCGAGGATATAGATGCAAACCTGGTTGCTTGGAACATAAGCCCAAGTTACAAACTGAGTGACGACATTAATTTATTTGCGTCTGTAGGTAAGGGTGTTAAATCTGGTTTCATTTATTTCCAACAATATGTAGAACCAACTGCACCCGGTTTTGTTTCTTACATTAAACCTGAAGAAGTGTTGGATTATGAATTGGGCTTTAAGAGTTTATTGTTGGGCCGCACACTGCAACTAAACGTAAACCTCTACAACACTGAAGTTACAGACTACCAAGCGTCATGGCGTCGCGATGACCCTAACTCAACTGTAACGGGCCAAACCATTAGTGGTTGGGGTAATGCGCCAAAAGTAGTTGCACGCGGTATTGAATTGGAATCCAACTATCGCTTAAACAGCGAATTGGATTTCAACTTGGCGGCTGCCTACAACAACGCAACTTATGAAGCGGAATGGTTGGTGCAAAAACCAGAAATTTTAGCAACCAATCAATACTTTGATGCGAAAGGCCAGCAAATTGCCAACGTACCCAAGGTGGTTATTAACTACGGTGTGAATTATCAAACACCTATCGCAGGCTTCTTGGGTCGTGTGACTTTGCAAAATACTTATCGCTCAAGCTCTTACTTTAACGATAACAATGCGCCCTTCACCAAGCAGGACTCTTACAACATTACTAATTTAAGTGTGGCACTGGGTTCATTGAATAAGAAGTGGGAAGCACAATTGAATATTCGCAATTTATTAGACACCGAATATGCGCAATCCAAGAGTACTTATTCAGCCACCGCTGGCCAAACACTCAACGTAGGTGCGCCGCGCTATACGAGCATTACGCTCAAATACACCCTGTAATTTCTCCAAGGATTACAGGTTTCCCCTGGGTGGAGTTGCTTAACTGCAGCTCTGCCTTTTTTACTGTGAAAAGAGAAAACATTATGAAAGTGTTAAAACTGAGTTTACTGGCTGGCCTTTGTGCTGCAACCTTGAATGTAACGGCTGCAGATGCCCCTAAGGAAGCAACCAAACCTGCAGAAACTGCACCCGCAGGCGGTCAACAACGCGTACCTGCTGCCAAAGGCCCAGCCTTGGAGTTGGCGATAGAAGCAGCGCGTATTGCCATTGAAACCTGTGCGGCAGATGGTGGTCAGAAAGTAGCGGCGAGTGTGGTAGATTCCGCTGGCGTATTAAAAGTATTGCTGGCAACCGACGGCACTTCGCCACGTGGTGTTAGCTCTAGCACGGTCAAAGCTGTTACCGCAATTAACTTTAAAATCCCAACCAGTCAACTCGGCGAGCAAGCTAAAGCGGACAAAGCACTTGCGGATAAACTTGCGGCAGTTACCACCATTAACGCGCGCCCAGGTGGCGTGTTATTAAATGTGGGGGTTGAAATTATTGGTGCAATCGGTATTGGTGGTGGCAAAACCGATGAACCTTGTGCGCTAGCTGGCGTACAAAAGATTCAAGCCCGATTAAAGTAAGGATTGTTATGCGACTCTGGCGTGTTTTTACCGGCGTAATTTTGCTGCTTGCGGCAGAGGCGTCTTATTCAATCAGCGACAGCTCTTCAACCAAGAGTGCGCCCATTACTGACAGCGCAGCAACCGAACAGGTTGCTGCACGTCTTGTTGCATCGGTAGATGCCGTTCACTCCGGTAGCGAAATTTACCTTGGCGTGAATCAACGCATTATTCCGCACTGGCATACCTATTGGTCTAACCCCGGCGATTCTGGTCTGCCGACCACAATTGAATGGAGCTTGCCCGCAGGCGCAAGTGCCGGCGATATTCTCTGGCCAAGCCCAAGCCGCATTAGCCTTGGCACCATTACCAATTACGGTTACTCCAATGAAGTCACACTCTTATCCAAAATAAAAATTCCTGCCGATGCAAAAATCGGCGAAACATTCACTGCAAACGCCACAGTCGATTGGTTGGTTTGTCACGAGGAATGTATTCCACAACAAGTTCAATTGAGTTTAAGTTTGCCTATAGTCGCAGCAACTAGCCCAACCGGCACGGGCAGCCCACTTATCCTCAATGCACTCGCACAACTACCGGTAGATAGCCCTTGGCCACTACAACTTAAGTCTGTAGCAGGCGGTTTTAGTTTGGAGATTGCGTTCGCTCAAGAGCAGATAAAACAGATTAAGGATATTTGGTTCTACCCCGCTGATTGGGGCGTATTGGTACAGAATATTGATCAACCTTACCAAGTTACCGCCAATGGAATTTCATTACAGCTGAAGTCCGGCGAAGCACCGCTAAAAGCCAATCAACCCTTGAACGGCGTATTGGTAATCAGTGAACAAACTGATCAAGGTTTATTAGCTACTGGCTTTTAAGTTTCGCACACTTCACAACAAACCTCACAACATATTTCAATAAATTCCACTGCTGATTTAGGCTTTGTCTCTGCACTCTTACTGGCATTGATCGGCGGCATTATTTTGAATTTAATGCCCTGCGTTTTCCCCGTGCTTTCGCTTAAAGCGCTGTCACTGGTGAGCCACTCCAACCAATCGCAAACACAAATTCGTTTACACGGCTGGGTTTACACACTCGGTGTAGTGGCAAGCTTCACATTATTAGCAGTGCTGTTAATTGTACTTAAAGCAGGTGGCGCGCAAATTGGTTGGGGCTTTCAATTCCAATCGCCAATTTTCGTTTTAGCTGTCGCCTATTTGATGTTCGCCGTAGGTTTAAGTTTATCCGGCGTATTTATCTTGGGCGGCAGTATTGCGGGTGTAGGTTCATCGCTGGCTGATCGCGGCGGTTACAGCGGCAGTTTTTTTACCGGCGTACTCGCCACCATTGTTGCCACGCCCTGCACTGCGCCGTTTATGGCCGCTGCACTGGGTTATGCACTCGCACAACCCGCACCTAAATTACTCGCCATTTTCTTGAGCTTGGGTTTTGGTTTAGCACTACCTTATTTATTACTCGCCAATTGGCCAAGACTACAGCGCTGGCTGCCCCGCCCCGGATTGTGGATGGAACGTACCAAAGAAGTTTTCGCCTTTCCCATGTATGCCACGGCTGCGTGGTTGGTGTGGGTATTGGCACAACAAGCGGGTGCTAACGCGGTAATAGTTGCCTTGAGTGGAATGATTTTGCTCGGCTTCGCAGCATGGCTGTACAACACCACTCGCAATACCAGTGAACGCACTGAACGTTTAGGTACAGGCTTTGCATTGTTGGCGATAGTGTTTGCGCTCTTACTGGGCTACAAGGGTGTTGAAACCAGTGCGCAGCTTAATACCGCAACCACTAGCCAACAGGAAAAAAATTGGGAGCCCTATTCTGCTGAACGCTTGGAAACATTATTAGCGGAGGACAAACCCGTGTTTCTAAATTTCACCGCCGCTTGGTGTATTAGTTGTTTAGTCAATGAACGCGTCGCCTTAAGTGACAGCAATGTAATCAAAAAATTTGAAACCACTGGCATAACTTATTTGAAAGGCGATTGGACTAAACGCGATGCGGAAATTACTGCAGTGCTCACTAAATTTGGCCGCAGCGGTGTACCACTTTATGTGTTTTACCATG
>CAUOQW010000167.1:0-5829 GCA_963506825.1 uncultured Cellvibrio sp. | reverse complement strand
GTTGTATTGCGAATGTATTTCATTGCCGTCGCCGTCCGAATAATTGTCTTGCGTTGAATGGCTGCCCATACCGCGCACATAGAAATCGGGTGTGCCGCCGGTAAAGTCCACCACTTCATCGCCGCGATTAAAGCTTGCACCTAAAAGGCTTCCATGAAACTTCCAGCCCGGTTCGGTCATGCGTTTATGATCGCGCTCAAAAAGTACCACACCCGCTGAGTTGCCGGGCCCGTGAATAACCGTTTGCGGGCCTTTAATCAAACGGATGCGATCATAGGTTTCAGGGAATACATAAGCGGTGGGGGGATCCATACGGCTACCGCAGCCACCGAGAACCACATCGCCATCCAATAATAATGAAAGGCGAGAACCGGCCATACCGCGAAACACGGGGTCACCGCTGGTGCCGCCTTTTCGAATTACTGAGAAGCCGGGAATGGTTTTAAGATAGTCAGCACCATCTTGGGCGGGCAAGGGTTGGCGCGGTGCCTTGGGATCGGTTTCCAGCGTTAAGGGTTGATCCATGCGGATACCCGTAATGATCATTTCCTCGGAGGTATGGGCTTTCCCATGCTTTTCTTCGCTACCATAGGAAAACGAGGACATAGCTGCGCAAATGACTAAGCTGATTAGTTTGGGAGCAAATTTCATTGGAGGTCTCTATCTTATTAGCAATAGGGTTGATCCATTGAGGATCAGGGGCGAATGAGGCTCGCCAGTGGCAAAGGTTGCAAGTGAAGCGCTAGGCTCGCAAAAAGTGAGGCAGGCTTTGTAATAGAAATGACCGGATGGGTCAATAGGAGTGCAATCGATTTTAACTATTGGAGGCTCGGTTGCTAGTTGGGCTAGTGATTATAAAGAGGCTACTTATAAAAATCATGATTTCAGGGGGAGGGGCCGATGTAGAAGGGGACCGAACGGGCCCCCTTCCTTTAAGTACTGCTTAGCCAGCCATCTATTTTTTAGTGGCAGATTTAACAAACTTTAAAGTCATGCGGTCACTTTCGCCGATGGCTACATATTTGGCTCTATCCTCATCCTTGTTGCCAAGCACTGGAGGCAAGGCCCAAACGCCGCCTTTGTGATCAGCAGTGTCTTTGGGGTTGGCATTCACTTCAGATTTTTCTGCCAAGGTGAAACCCGCTTTTTGTGCCAAGGCTATGACATAGGATTCATGCACATAACCACTTTTGTGATTGGCGGGTTTGCTTTCTGGCAAACGATGATCCACCACACCAAATACGCCGCCTGGTTTCAGCGAATCATAGACCGCCTTAAATGCGGTAACGACTTGCGCATCGCCGCCCGGTGCCCAGTTATGAACATTGCGGAAGGTAACTACCAAGTCCACGCTATTGGGCGCAGCAAAGTTGTATTTATTGCCGGGTTCGAACACGCCTACCTGAACCCTGCTGAAAACTGTGGGGGTGGCATCCAGCTTTTGACGAAATCTCGCAGCGCCTTTACGCGCATATTCGCTGGTAGATTCCGGATCGCCGCCAGCCGCAATCAATGTGCCTTGGTTGCGTAAGTAGGGGGCAAGAATTTCGGTATACCAACCACCGCCGGGCGAAAGCTCAACCACCGTCATAGTGGGTTTAATACCAAAGAAGGTGAGCGTTTCGTAGGGGTGGCGCGCAGCATCGCGTGCAACGTTGTCAGAGCTTCGGTGAGTTCCGGCCATTGCGGCTTTTAATGCATCGTCAGCAAGTGCGGGCAAACTAAAACTGCAGACCAACATGGCGCTGATTAATAAACGTTTCATAGGCGTTGTCCTTAGTGGGTGGAGGGAAATCTGAAGCTTAGTGTCAAAACCGCTAGATCATTTGCAATAAGTCGCCTCAGGTCAAGGCTTTTCTTATTATTGCGAGATGGAAGGCCAAGCAGAAAAATCACATAAGCACATCACTGCGCAAGTAGGCAGATCAAATAAAAGATGAGTAAGAAGGCCTCAAATTCCGGTCATAGACTCGATTCCCCTTTGGTAATTCCCCCTTTTTAGGAAATTTTTCAATATTTTCTTGACAACGTTGTCTTTTCTGAGCATTTTATAGGCTCAAACTGTTTTAAGGTTTTATAAAAATAATGCCCCTTGGGTTTCAGCAGGCTCCAAAGGTAATCGCTTAATTAAGTATGCAAGCTTCGTTAATTAATGCGTTTTGGAAAATCAACTCGAAATATTTTCAAAATGTAAAAGTGGTAATGCCGGATGCAAGGCAGTACGAATTTTAGTAGCCGATGCTCCAGTTTCGGTTAATAAGTAGGAGCACTAAATTCAGGATGATAAGTTCAAAGCAGGGCAATTAAACCAATTCAAGCCCGCTGTAAAAAAGTTCGTACCACAGGCTCTATGTAAGTTTGTTGGTGGGGGAGGAGGACACTTGGTTGTTTTTATTTAGCAAATTAAAAGTGTACAACTTTAAAAGGGGTAGGATATGTACCAAAAACACACACAGGCAGTAATGTTTAAACGCTCACTGCTCGCTATGTCAATTATGACCTTAGGTGTGCCTTCACTCGCGCTTGCGCAAGAAGGTGCCACCGAGGTTAACGAAGTTGTTATTACTGGCATGAGGAACAGTATTGATACTGCGCAGGAATTAAAGCGCAATGCAGATACTGTAAAAGATGTTATTACCGCCGCGGATATTGGTGCATTGCCGGATAAATCCGTTACCGAAGCACTGCAACGTGTTCCGGGTGTAACCATCGAGCGCTTCGCATCTTCTGATGACCCCAAACACTATGCTGATGAAGGTACTGGTGTATTAGTGCGTGGTCTGGATCGGGTACGCTCAGAGATCAATGGTCGCGATGCGTTCAGTGCTAACCCTTGGGGTGGCTTGAGCTACGAAGATTTCCCCGCAGAATTATTGGGTGCAGTGGAGGTTGTTAAAAACCAAACTGCCGACCTCATATCTGGTGGCATAGCGGGTACCATTAACTTAATTACTCGTAAGCCTTTTGACTCTGATAAGCGTTTGATTTCCTTTAATGCAACAGCTAACTCTGGCGATTTTCGCGGAGAAGCAACACCTTCTTTCTCTGGTTTGTTTGCAGATTCTTGGGAAACTAGCGCCGGTAAATTTGGCTTCTTAATTTCCGGCTCTCACTCTAAATATGAAACACGTGGCGATGGTTTTGGTTTGGGTAACTTCCATGCCCGTGGTATTGATAACACTCCAGCCGCGAGCTGGGATAGCTGGGGTGGCATACAGGGCCCAGGTAAAGTCTTAGGTCAGTATGATAGCCGCTGTATTCCTCAAGATACCAACAACAACAACCCAGGTGTGTGGTCATGGTTCTCGGCTAATGGGGAATGTACTGGCCCTACCGCTAATCTCATCACCCCTGAAACGGCCCATGTGCCATTAGTTGATGGCCCTCCGCTGCCTGGTCAACCCGCAACTGCTACTTGGTGGGTACCTGCTAATTATCACATCAGCACGGCTGAAAATGATCGTGAACGCACGGGTTTTACTACCTCGCTACAATGGGCTAATGCCGACGAAACCATTACCACAACCTTGGAGCATATTAACTCTAAGGCTTCGCTGGAGTGGCGTGAGCGTGTAATCGCCTCTGGCGATCGCGGCTTCATAAATGGTAATGGCTCTGCTACTTCTTGGTCAGATGATTCTGCTAATGGTATGCCGCTAACTATTGACGCGAATGGTTTCTTAACCTCAGGTGTGGGTAGAAACATCAGTGGCGATTTCCCACTACAGTTCCGCTCTCGCTATAACTACAACGAGAATACCGTAGAAGATACCTCGTTCAACCTGACTCTCAAACCAACGGATCGCTTGACTGCGTCATTTGATTATCAGCATGTTGACTCTGAGCAAATTGTTCACAACTACGGCTTAACCTCTCGTATTAATGGTGATCAAACCTCGGCTAATGCACCTTATTTCTTGGATTTAAGAGGCTCTACACCATCCTTCACCTTCTTGAACGCGAATACGTCTTATCCGCCTAATGTTGCTGCTCCGGTGAATAATACATACACCCATCCAATTCTGCGTTTGGCGTCTGGTATGCAGCAGGAAGTTCATGCCACTGCCACCTTAGACAGCGTTAAATTTGATCTCCAGTATGATCTTGATGGTATTTTCACGGCGGTAAAAACAGGTGTTTATTACTCTGATAAAGAGCTCAGCATGGGTGATACGGAGTATGAAGGCTGGCAAGCCTTGGGTACTCCTTGGAGTGCACAAGGTTCCTACAATGCTTCTCCACAAGTTGCGCCAGAGTTGTTTGAGCGTGTGAGTTATGCCGACCATTACAATGGTGAAATTCTGAAGGGCGCTAACAATAGCTTCTTGTTCCCAAGCATGGATTTGACAAAAAACTACATCCAAACCTTGCGTGATGGTTGTGGTACTTGGAATGCTCTGGGTAATGCGATGGGTGCAGTTAAGGATGGCCTTAAAAATTGTGCTGTTCCCTACGAAGACCTTAAAGATCGAACCAACAGCCACTTTGCCGCGCGTCACCTCAGTTCAACCAATGAGGAGCGTACCGAGTTCTATGTTCGCGGTGATTTTGAGTTTGCTGATTTAGCCATACCCGTTAAAGGTAATCTTGGATTGCGCTATGTGGGCTATCAGTTAGAGTCCACGGGCGGTATGACCTTGCCTGCTACCTCCAGACGTGGAACCGATCCAACTCAATCGCGTTATAAAGTGATGCAACAGAAATACCCAAGCGTTTTTGCATTGGCTTCAGGTGCATCAATTTCAAGCACAGTTGACGGCACTGATTACAGCACTGTATTGCCAAGTTTGAACCTTAACTTTGGCGTAGCAGAGGATGTTGTGGTTCGCTTTGGTGCTTCACAAGGGCTTTACTACCCCATTCTGACCGATGCCCGTAACAGCATGGTCGTGAGCTTGGACTACACCGAAGTCCTGCAGGATCCAAAGAAAGGCAAAGATGACAATCCGGCCAGTGCAACCTATAACCCAGTTGTAGATTTGACCGATATCGAAATCAGCGCTAACGCACGAAATGCTTTCCTGGAGCCTGAGGAGTCAACCAATTTTGACTTGACGACAGAATGGTATTTTGCAAAAGCAGGTTCGTTGTCTGTAGGTCTTTTCTACAAAGAGCTGGACAACATTATCCGCAACAAGCAATTTACGACAGAAATCGAGTACGCCGGTAATAGCTACCCCGTCTCAGCTTACGGCCCAGATAACACGGGTTCCGGTACTATTCGCGGCGTTGAGTTCTCCTACTCACAGTTCTACGATATGTTGCCCGGCGCCTGGAGTGGTTTAGGTTTGCAGTTTAACTATACCTACATCGATCAAAATGGTTTGGAAGATCCTAACAAGAATCCCGCCACTCCAATTCGTTACAACGGTGCGGGCGTACCTCTGTCGGACTTCCGTAATAGCTTCCGTAACTTCACGGGTCTGCCATTGCAAGGTTACTCCGATGAGAACTTGAACATCGTTGGTATGTACGAATACAGGGATATCTCGTTCCGTTTGGCTTACACCTGGCGTTCAGAGTACATGCTGACTATGCGTGAATCCGAAGAGTTTGTGCCAGCCTTCGCTAAGGCATCAGGTATGATGGATGCTAGTTTTTACTACACCATCAATGATAATTGGAAGGTGGGTATTGAAGGCAGTAACTTGCTGAATACAGAGACCAAAACTCAGTACCAATTGAACCAAGCGGGTGATAAAACCCAAGCGCTAAGCTTTACGACTGATCGTCGTTATGCGCTGAGCGTTCGTGCAACTTTCTAATAGCGTAATTTTGCTAGTAGATCATTGTTAGAAACAGGCGCACAGCAGAAATGTTGTGCGCCTT
>CAUOQW010000166.1:0-5839 GCA_963506825.1 uncultured Cellvibrio sp. | reverse complement strand
TACTTGCGCGGCGGCTTTGGCTTGCAGCGGAATTGTGGTGTCCGGTTGGCTGGCGCGCAATTGATAGCTTACATGGCGCAAGGGCGAGGTGATGTCCGGTGCTTGGGTTTGAAAACCCTGCTGGCATTTGGGCGGACTGCGGCGCGGCAAGCCGGCTTGGCGAAACAGCTTTTGCATATCGCTGCTCCAGAATTCCATCACTTCCATGCGCACTTGGTCGGCTTGATAAGGCGGGCACACCGGCTGGCCAGTTTTATGGCTAATGGCTACAGGTTGATGCAATTGGCTGACTTTAATCGGCGATTTACCGGCGATATACCAAGTCTTACTCGTCTGTGGGCACCAAATATTGGGCAAGTCGCCGCTGGCGCTGCACACCGAGACTTGGCTGACTCCAGCGGGTGGTTTGGGCGCTGGGATATGGCTGGGCTTATTAAGGTAAAGGCCGTCGGCGATGCGAAAAAACAGCGGTGCGGCGGCGTCTATGCCAACAAAAGCGGGGTTGCCGCGACTATCGAAATTGCCAATCCACACTGCCAGTACATAGGGGCCAACGGTGCCCACTGACCATGCATCCCTAAACCCCCATGATGTTCCCGTCTTCCACGCAATCGGCCAACCAGACGGGGTATTGTATGAATCATCTTCTCTAGGTCTTGAGTTGTGGCGCAGCATATCGAGGGCGATAAAACTTGCTTCGGGCGAGATCAGTTGAGTGCCTGAATACCCTTCGACTGCTGCGCGCTCAGGGTGAGCGGGAACACGGGGTGGATTCGCTGCTCGTGACGAGTGCTTATTTATATCTGTTTTTAGCAAATGCTTATCGGTTCCCGCTTGTGGTGAGCGCGAAGCAGTCGAACCATTTTTCGCAGTATTGACAGTTTCTGGGTAAACAAAGCCTTGCGTCGTTAATGTTTGAGGTGGCTGTATCGCTAAACTCGTTTCAAATCGGTGTTTTAGTATTGGCGACTTAGGTGTGCTCATGCTTGCGCGTTCAGGAGGGGTGGCCATTTTCAAATACTGCGGTGGTTGCAAGCGCCCACCTCGGGCGAGCATGGCGTAAAGACCGGTAAGCTCCTCCATGCTGATTTCCCCGCCGCCCAACACCAAGGCCAAACCATAGTGATCTTCCGTTTTCAGTTGCGAGACGCCCGCCATTTTTAAAAAGCTATAAAGGCTTGGCGAGTGCAGTTGAGTAGCTGCCCACACGGCAGGGATGTTGCGGGAGTGAATCAGGGCATCCTGTGCGGTGATAGGGCCGCGAAATTGATTGTCAAAATTCTCTGGTGTATAGGGGCCAAAATCTGTGGGCGCATCTTTAAGAATACTGGCTGGGTGCAGTATTCCCTGATCCATCGCTAAGGCATAAATGAAGGGTTTAAGCGTGGAGCCGGGCGAGCGTTTGGCGAGCACGCCATTCACTTGGCCTTCAATCGCCACATTAAAATAATCGGCAGAACCTAGCCAAGCCTTCACTTCCATAGTTTTTGGGTCGATCAATAAGGCTGCTGCGTTCTTGATGCCCTTGTTGCTCACCTCCTGCAAATACTGGCGCGTTTGGCGCTCTATCAGTGTTTGCAAGTTCAGATTGATGCTGGTGCGTAGCTGTTTATTTTCGCTGCCGCTAAGCATGGTGCTCTGCTGCAGCAACATATCTACAAAGTGTGGGGCGCGAAACGGCAGGTCTTGGATGCGTTGAAAATGTACCGGCAAATTGGCTAGCCTCGCTTGGGTTTCGTCCAGCGGATAATGTTCTAGCCAGCGTTTTAGCAAGCGCTGCTTGGGCGCATCTATAGATGACAACAAGGCTTTGGAGCCTGCGCGGCGATTGGGTTGCTGGGGGATCACTGCTAGCGTAAGCGCTTCAGCAATGCTGAGCTGATTCGCAGTTTTGTCAAAGTAAATCAAGCTCGCTGCGCCCGCACCTTGGACATTGCTGCCGTAGGGCGCAAGGTTGAGGTAGGCCTCTAAAATATCCCGCTTGCTGTAACGCAACTCCAACCAAACTGCCAAACCTATCTGCCGCAATTTACCGCTGGGGGTTTTCGTATTCAGCCCATAAAACAAACGCGCCAACTGCATACTGACGGTAGAACCGCCCTGTTGTTGACCGCCGCTATAGGTGCGAAACGCGGCGCGGATTAGCGCTTGCGGGTTAACACCGGGGTGCCAGTAAAACCAGCGGTCTTCGTAAAGCAACACAGCCTTAGCGAGTTGTGGGGAAATATCTTTGAGTGGCGTCCACACACGGTACTGGTGATCGTCTGCCAAAGTTAAACGCAACAGCTCTCCGTTTTCTGCCAAAAAAGCTTGTGAGCTGGGAATTTGTTGCGCGAGCGATGGGCGTGGCCATAAGCGAATAGCCACCAAGGTGACGGCTATCAAGAGCGCAGCAACGAGCAAATATCTAGAGTGGTTGATTAGGCGCATGCAGACTCGTCGTTAATAAAATCATTCCCTGATAAATATAAATTTCACTGCAAATCCGCCGCCAAGAATTTAATTTTTTCGCGTACTTTTTTCGCAAACTTATCGTAAAAAGTGCCGAGCAATTTTTGCAATTCGATATCGGTGACATACTCAATTTGAGCGCGGTAATTGCGCTTAACCGCTTGGCCTCTCACCCAGCGCTCTTCCATACCTTCAAGATCTACTGCACGCATAGCTTTGGCGATGGGATACTCGGCTTTGTATTCTTCAAGGCGTTGCAAATGTAATGCAACAAGTTCCTCAGCTGATGCATTAGTGGGTAATTTTTCAATATAAATTGGCGGGCCGTATTCAAATGGCGATGGACTTTGATACTGAGTGCTGAGGTGATCGCCATTGGTAAATTGGGTTACGCATTCAACCATCTTGGTAGTTTTGCGTGTTGCGGCCAGCACTTTCCATTTTAAAGTGAAGAGCAAATACAGAAACCCAATTAGGTTAGGCTGTTTTGGTTTCATGCTAAAACAGGCCACGCCAGTTTCACCAAATTCATCCGCAAAAAAACTCAGGAGCACACTTTGCCCTAACATTAACCGCATGCCTTGAGCTTCGGCATCGCACACGTGATGTAAACCGAGCGGGCTCAAACTATCTTTACACTGTGCGATAAATTTTTGTTGATAGGCAGGGAAATCTTTAGGGTCAGCGGTCACTAATTCGGGCTTAGGTTCATTGGCGACATTAATAATTTGTACAGCAATACTGGTTGCCATAATGTCATCGGGGTCATCTGACAAACGCGTTGTAAGTGCATCGTTTACTGATTTCCCCGCGCGCACGGCATTCGCAGCACTTAACACGGCGTGCGCAATATTATCTTCTTCCAAACCGCGATCTTTGCCTTCATTGGCAACCGCAACTTCTAACATTTTTGCCATTTGCTCGCGCTCACCACCACCGTTATTTTCTGAGCGTGCGCGACGCTCAACAATAAAGGGGCGATAGGGATCGTCTTCGGGCACATGCGCGAGTACATTATCGTAAGTTGCCAAGGCTTCATCAAAACGACCTAAATCATGCAGGATAGATCCTACTCTTAGGCCGTAGCGATGTTGATGGCTGAGCGCATAACATTTTTCAAAATCGGCCAGCGCTTGTTCCAAAATATCGCGGTAATAATGCACGCCAGAAAAATTGACCACCATATTCGCGGTGGTATTGTGAGGGCTATTTAGCTCGCCATGAACAACGGCTTTCGCTAACAAACTATTGGCGCGATCTTCCAGTAAATCTACACGTTCGGGTGCTAGGTTAATCGCACGATTCAAAAGTTGATCGGCTTTGGCTAAATGTGCATCTAGCTCATGACCACGCAGTAAGCCTGATAGCATTTGCAATGCATCCACCGCATTGGGGTCAATGCTTAAAATTTTGTAGAGGCGTTCCTCAATAGCATCGAAACGCTCTTGTTGTGTTTGTATGGGGTCTTCTGCAAATATATCGCTATCGGCATTCGCTTCATGTTCATGAAAATCTAATTGCACTTGCATGATTAATGCAGGCACAAAATCGCTGCGCAGCTCTAAAACTTTGTTTAAGGCAGTGCGCGCCTCTGCAAATCGTTCCAGTTTTTCCAACACTCTGGCATGGTGCCAACGCAATGCAAAAGACTGTGGATACTGTGCAAGGAGTTTTTTAATGCTACGCAGCGCAGTGTCAAACTTTTCTTCTTTGAAAGCACGTTTAAATTTATCGAATTCTGGGTCTTGTAAAGACATGGTGTAGCGTCCTTAAACAATGTGTGTTTCTTGTTTAGTTATTAGGGGCTTTCTTTCGCTAAGTAATCATCCAGCGCTTTAATAAAATTATTCGGTTTAATCATTTCAGCGGTAAGCAATTTTGCGGCTTCAATATCGCTGGGAGACATTCGCTTTATGAGTTTTTCTTGGTCAGCTGCACTAGCGTCTAGCCCAGCGGCATAGAAAGCGGCAAGCGATACCACATAAGACTGGGTTATCCCACTGCCATGAGCAGACATATAGCCAATACCCATCTGTGCCGCTTTATTATTCTGTTGCGCTGATTTTCTATACCACTCAAGCGCGAATTTGTAGTCTTGCGCAATACCTTGCCCGCTGTAATAAGAAAAGCCGAGATAAGCTTGTGCTCTCGCGTCACCTTGCAATGCGGCCTTAGTGTACCAGTAAATAGCTTGGGTATAGTCTTTAGGGATACTTTCGCCGGTGTAATATAAGTTACCGAGATTGAATTGTGCTTTTAATTCACCTTGGTTTGCCGCTTTGGTATACCAATTTATGGCTTGTTGGAAATCTTTAGCTGTTCCTTTGCCGAGGTGATACATAAGTGCGAGATTAAATTGCGCGTTCACATCGCCCTGATTAGCGGCTTTGGTATACCACTGAATCGCTTGCGGATAATTCTGAGCAACGAGTTTTCCCTCAGAATAAATAATACCGAGATTGAACTGCGCTTTTGCATCACCATTATTTGCGGTTCTGGTGTAGTAAGTCACTACTTGCTGCGGGTCTAAGGGTACATTCTTGCCGTTGTAATAAAGTGCGCCCAGTTTAAACATGGCCATTAAATCGCCTTGCTTGGCCTGTGCTTTTAGATCATCTACTTCATGGGCAACACTCAGCTGCGTCAAACTTGCAAAAACTACTATATAAGTGAATAAGCTCTGTATAAGAGATGTGAAATTAATTTTCATAAGCATCTATTAATATTCCGACTTAAATGAAAATTGTTCTATTTCTTTATTGAGCATTCGATAGTAAATCGGAATGGCAACCCAAGAATAAATAACAATACCAAGCCAAGCATAGTCAATCACACTGGAGCTTTTGGTGTAGCCAAAATCGAACACTATATTGGATAGCAAATTGAAAAATACATAGCCAGAAATCAACACAGCTACTTGGTTTAATGGTTTCATGCGGGATACCTTGGAATTAAATTTCCACCACAAGCCTAAGAAAATATTTTTTCTGGCTTTTACATCCGCAAAAAGTGCCAAGGCTTCCCTTGAACTTGGATTTAGCATAATAGTTAGGCGCGCGTGATATTCTGCTTCGCCAATATTGCCTTGGATTAATTGCAGCCGCCCCATAAGCACATTGGTGCCCAAGTGCTGTGCATCCATTCCCAATGCAGAAATCGTAAATTCCATGGCCTTGATATTATCGCCAATTTGGAAATAATAGTTTGCGAATGAAAAAGCTATTTTTACACTGTCTGGATTGAGCTCCGCCATTTTTTGGATATAGAAAAATGCTTCCTTGAACTTCTTATTGGCCAATAAAATATCTGACTTTAATTCAAATACATCTACATTTTCTGGGTCTAGCTGTAGCGCTTGATCGCAAGCTGCCAGTGCTTGCTTGATTTT
>CAUOQW010000165.1:0-5843 GCA_963506825.1 uncultured Cellvibrio sp. | reverse complement strand
TAATTTTTGTTAAAGAGTCAATAAAGGGTTCTGTCATCCAGGATTCATTGAGCGAACATTCCCATGCCAATACTGAAGCATGGTTGCGGTCACGGCGAATTAAATCGCGGCAGGTTTGTTGTACTTGTGCTTGGAAGGCGGGGTCTTCAGAAAAATATTGCCAACCTAAAACCGAATCTAATAAAACTAAACCCAGCTCATCGGCAGAAGCAATAAAGGCTGGAGAGTTCGGGTAATGTGAGAGACGCACATAATCAAATCCCGCCGATTTAATACGCACAGCATCGCGGTAATCCGCAGCGTCAGACGTGGCGTAGCCTACATAGGGATATTCCTGATGGCGATTCACACCGCGCAAAAAGATTTTCTTGCCGTTAATTAATAATTGGTGGTCAGCGGTGAAGGTGAACTCGCGAATACCAATGCGCGTGGTTTTTTGTTCAACCAAATTTTTACCATCAAACACTTGTGTAACCAAGTTGTACAAGCTTGGGTTTTGTGGCGACCACAGTTTTGGCGTTGCCACAGTTAATTGGTTTTCCAAATCCACATTGGTTTTGGCGGCTATTTTTTGTGGTTCGCTTTTAGTCTCAGTAACTAGCTTATCGCCATCAAACAATTGTTGATTCACATAAATGGTTTTTTCAGCGGCGCTGCTGTTAACTAAATTCGTTTTAACCTTAACGCTGGCTTTGGCTTCAGTAACTTCGGGGTAGGTGACAAAAATGCCGCCGCCCGCTACTTTGCTGGCGGCTCCAGCATCGCTAATGTACAGCTCGTTTTTAACGATTAAATGCACATGGCGATACAAGCCACCGTAGGTATTAAAGTCCAGATCTTTAAGAGGCTTGGGGCCAGTGACCGGGTTGTCGCGGTTATCCAAATGCACAATCAATTCATTGGGCGCATCGAATTTTAATTCATTAGTCAGTTCTACCGTGAAAGGTAAATAGCCACCCAAGTGACTGGCAATTTTTTTGCCGTTTAAGAAAATCTCTGCCGCGTTCATAGCGGAATCAAAACGAATAAACACTGGCTTGCTTTTCCAGCTTGGGTCGGCAGTAATGGTTTTTTTATACCAAGCGTCGCCCTGCCACTGATTGGTGACTACCAATGATTCAACTTCAGTAGTGTGCGGTAATTGCACTTTTTCCCAACCTGTTAAGCTAGCGGTGCTAGCGAGGTCTGGGGCTTTATCGGCTTTGGCGAATTGCCAGTCGCTATTAAATAAAGTTTCACTGGCGAGTGGCGTTGGTTTTTCTTTTTGATTGCAAGCACTTAATAGCCCTGCGAGCGCAATACATAATCCGATTTTTATAAAACGTGGCGATAGTTTTTTCATAAGTGTTTCTCGAATGACCGTTAAATTTTAATCTGTTTTTTGTGTAGGTCGGGTTAGAGTCGAGTTTTACGAGATTCGTAACCCGACAAAAATTTCGGGTTACGATGTTCGTGTAACTCACATCTAACCCGACCTACAGGGTTTGAATATAAAATTATTGTTTCTTCGCTTCTCTAAAAAAATTGAATGCGGGTAAGGTGGTATTACGACGCTTGGTATCAAAGAAGGTGCCATTTTCCCAATGCGAACCTTCACCCCATTGAGTTTTGCATTTGGTGCTAATCCAAGCTGGTTCCCAGTAAATTAAACCTATACCGCCTGCCGCTTTAATATTTTTACTGAGCGCGAGCAAATAATCTAACTGGCCGTTAGGTGTTGCGGGGAATTGCGGCAGGACGGCTTCTTTCCACATAACGTTATCGGCTTTATCAAAATTTTCGATAATCCAAGGATAGCCAGTTTCAACCACCATCACTGGTTTTTTCTGTGACAGGGTAAGTTCGCGAATGACATCGCCAATGCCGGGATTCCCGTCAGCAGCGTCCACTTTGTATTTAGACCACTGCGGGTAGTAAGACAAACCCATTACATCAAAATCAGTGATGCCGTGTTTTGCAGCTTCAGGAAACCACCACAAGCCATGTTCTGGTTGCGCGATGTGCAGCACAATCGCAATTTTTTTCTGATTGGTTTTACTGAAATCGCGCACTGCTTTAATGCCACTGTTTAAGAGCGCGGCATTGCGCTCCCAATTCAAATGTTCGCCGGTAGTTTTATCTTTAGGCTGCATAATTTCTACATTGGTTTCATTGCCCACTTGTACCATGTTGGGGGTTAAACCTAATGCAGTTAATTTTTGCAGCGTATCTTGCGTGTAATCGTAAAGCGCTTTGGCGAGTTCGGGGGTACTTGCAATATTTTTCCATGCGTCAGGAATTTCTTGGCGATGCGGATCAGTCCAGGTATCGGAGTAATGAAAATCTAAGAGTACGCGCATATTTTTTTCTTTGGCGCGCTTGATGGTTTTGGCTACATCGTCGAAATTGGAATATTGCGTCCAACTCGGATTGTGCCAAATACGCACGCGAACTATATCGGCACCGTAACTGGCAAAAATGTCAAAGGGATCTTTTTTCTTGCCGCGATCAAAATAACTGCCGCCACAGTCTTCCATTTCATTCACGTAGGATAAATCAGCGCCCGTAAAAAAAGGAGCAACTTGCGTGGGTGTTTCTTGTGCGAGCGAAAAAGAACAAAACGCTGTGCTTAGGATAAGCGTGGTAAGTGCCAATGTTTTTTTCATACAGCTTCCAAAAATTATAGGTAACGGAAAAGTAAGAAAAGACGTACTTAGAATGAGAGCTTAAAAACAAAAAGGCGGCTACCGAAGTAGCCGCTAATTAGGGATAGTTAAAACAGTTTACAACTTCAGGAAATTAGAGTTTCCAAGTGAAATCTAACAAATAGCTGCGACCATAATCGTCATAACGATAAAGGTTTGCAGATTCATTGTTTTGATATTGACGAGATGGCTCGTTAGTCAAGTTGTACGCTTGGAAGCGCACGTTCCAGTTCTCACTAATATCGTAAGAGATGCTAGCGCCAACGCTCAGCTCTGCACCCAGTGTAGAGAGTTTTGATGCATCCCATTCAAAAGAGCTGGTGTAAGCCGAGTGGTATTTCCAACCTACGCGAGCATCAAAGCCGTTATTGCTGTACCACAAATCCAGTGCCGCTGTGTCTGTAGCCAAACCGCCCATGGGTAGTGGGTTGCCTACTGGTGCGAACTCGTGAATGTTGGATTCAGCGTATGCATAGTTGGAGTAAATACCAAAGCCATCAACCGGTAAAAAATCAAACGGCATTTGGAAAGTAAGTTCAGCACCTCTTACATAACCACCTTTACCATTCACTGGGCCATATACATCGAATGTGCCTTGTGTGCTGGTGAAAGAACCTATGGTTGCGTAGCCGATATAGTTTTCAACATCTTTGTAGTAAACGCTAAGGGCGGCTAAAGATTCCGATGCAAAATACCATTCGTAAGATATGTCAAATTGATCTGCGGTGAAGGGCTTCAGCAGTGGGTTGCCTGAGCTACCGCCAGTTCCATTAATCGCACTGATATATTGACCTGCACGCAGTTCATCCAACGGTGGGCGAGAAATTGCGCGCGAAATACCAAAGCGCAATTTGCGTGCTTCATCCAAATTCAAATTCAAGCTTGCGCTTGGCAAAGTTTCTGAGAAATCTGTGTTAACAGAGCGGCCTTCGTTAGTACCGTTCTTGAGGCCGTCGTCGTATTCGTAGCTTTCGGTTTCAAGGCTAACTTGGCGTACACCTGCGTTAGCGTTGTACTCTAGACCAAACAATTCGCCTTCAAAATCGAACTTCACATAAGCGGCATTGTTTTGTTCTTCCACTTTCCAGTAACGGCTCGGCGCTACTTGTTGAGAATCATAACTCACCCCGCCGTATATTAATGTGGCGGATTTTTTGTAGGAAGGTGAGTTCAAGAATGGAATCGTATCAAACGCACTCAAGGTGTAAGAGCTTAAGAAACCGGTGGGGAATTTAACGGTGATGCCGTTATCGGCTGCATCAGTTCTAGTCATTTTGAAGTCAGACCAGATGACTTCTTTAGTGCGATCCGCTACGCGCGCGCCAAAGGTTACAGCGCGCAAATCGCCTGCATCTAAATCGCGTTTGAAATCAAACTGAGCACTCAATAAATCGTCATCTAATACTGAGCCTTCGTTAACGTTATCCAGCCAGTTATAGGATGCTGTTTCTGGCGTAAGCAGTGGTGAGCCTGCTGGTGCAGAAATAGAAGGTCTGCCGCGGGTATCGTAACTCCAGGTTGACGCATACTGGTCAAGGTAAATGGCGTTCCAGTAGTTTTCGCGTTGTGCTCTGGACGATGCTATATCTGCATCAATTGTCCAGTTATCGATACCGGTGTAGTTAAATTTCAAACCTTGGGAAACACCGCTGTTTTCTTGTTCATAACCAGCGATCACATGGCGAATTTGGCCTTCCCAACCGTTCAAAGTTGCAGCAACAGCTTGTTTGTTAACAACCACTACATTGGTTAACAAATTATCTGGGCGACCATCTTTGTTGGTGTCTTCAATGCCCCAGCCGCCCCATGGGCCGGGGTTAAGGCCGATATCCTGCCCCCAAGTTTGGTTTTGTTCTTCGGTCATGGCAAAGCTGGTGTAGAGGAAATCGTACTTAATATTGAGCGTGTCAGAGGGTGCCCACTCCATTACGGTCATAAAACCGTCGCGGTCTTGTTGCAGTTTTTTCACTTCAGCGGCAACGCCCCATGGCGTGCTGCCGATGGTTCCTTTACCGTCCAAATTCCAGTTGGCGCTGCTGTAGCCCCAACCTTGCAATGAACCATAAGCATTCTTTTGCTTTTGTTTGGAAACGCCAATTGCGACGGCAAAAACGTCATCCCATTTTTGTACCAAGGAGGCGCTAAAGCGGTTGCCGAGTGGATTGTAATCAGGAATATCTTCACCACTTTCATTTTGCTGAATACCACCGCGAATAGTTGCAGTAGGGCCGTTGTAAGACAGTGGAGAAATGGTTTTCAGGTTGATAGAACCGGCGATGCCACCTTCAATCAAATCGGCTGATTGGGTTTTATAAACTTCAGCGGCAGATACTAATTCAGAAGGATATTGCTCGTAGCGAATCGCACGGCCTGGTTCAGGGCTCGCAACTTCGCGGCCATTTACGGTGCCGAATACCATGCGTGGGCCAAGACCGCGAATGGATGCCTGACTTTCATTACCGCGGTCGCGTGAGCCATTAACGCCGGGCAGACGAACCAAGGCTTCAGCGATGGTTACTGCTGGTGTCGCATTGATGTCATCCATCGACAGCGCTTCCATTACGTGGTTGCTTGATTGTTTAACTTCAATTGCTTTTTCTAAAGCCGCACGCATACCGGTAATTACAATCTCTTCGGCTTCAGCTGCCGGAGCACTGGCGGTTTGGGCGTTACTCAGTGAGCTAACCATGCCAAGTGCAAACAACAAGCTAGCCTTGGATATATGGGTTACGGGAGTCTTATATTTCATGTTTCCTCATTCCTCTAATGTATAAATCTGTTTTTGTTATGAATAAATATGCATATATATCATATTTATAATCTATATTTACAACTGGCGCCACATTTGTCAAGAGGATGCTAAACGTTTCTTAACTAAGAATTGGCTCAGAATAGCAGTCGTTTTCGAAAGAGTTATGGCCGTTTTTCATGTTTTTTTGAGGTGTTAATAGCGTCGTGCAATAATTTTGTAGGACATTTTTGCAATAATCTCTTAAATATTAGGCTTTTATTGGCGCCTGAATAAACCTCAAAAAGTATTATAAATAGGAAGCTTGTTTTCTACTGCAATCGAATTCATTCATTCGCTTGTGTAGTTGGCTGGGCGTAAGCGGTAACGTGGCCTTAATAAAAATGACCGCTGACGTGAGGCTGCGCTAT
>CAUOQW010000164.1:0-5844 GCA_963506825.1 uncultured Cellvibrio sp. | reverse complement strand
TGGTCTAAATTAAAACCGCGTAAAAAATATTGGTTAGCTTTACCAGAGCCACTGTGTTGGGTAACAACCATGCCCGGAATAAATTCCAAAATTTCGCCGGTGCGCAAGAGCGGGCGATTGGCAATTTCTGCACTGCCGATAATACCTTCAGAGGCGGATAGGGTTTCGCCCAATAAATTAACGCGATAACCCTGCACAATTAAGGTTTCAATATTGAGATTACTTGCCAGCCAATTGTCCGCTAAATAAGTAGCAGTTATTTCACCTTCAGCCATTGCCCTGCTTGTCAATAATAAGCTTGCAAAGCTTAGGCTAATTATTATGTTGTGGCGATTGAATAATGTCATTTTTCTATCCTCTAAATGCGCTCTAGCGTCCATTGCACGGCAACCAAAAAAATTACGAGCGATAATGCCGATACCGAGTAGCGGCTGTAGCCGTAAAATTTACGTACAAAAATCAACAGCGGTAAAACCACTAACACGATTGCCATTTGCCCAATCTCCACACCTAAATTAAACGCTAATACCGTTAAAGTTTGTTGGTCTGCAGGTAAACCTAATTCGCCCAGCGCACCCGCAAAGCCCATGCCGTGCAATAAACCGAAACCAAATGTCAGCCAGCCCAGCCGCAGTACCAGCGGCCAAATATTATTGAGTGCTGTGAGTGCAACACTTATCGCGATACCCACTTCTATCCAGCGGCTGGGCAATTGAATCCAATGCAGTGCGGTAGCGGTGAGGGTAATGGAATGTGCAAGCGTAAATGCGGTAACAATCCAGGTGGTGCGCACCACAATTTCGCGCAGATTATTGTTGGCGACCCATGCGTGATTGCGACGCACTAATACGCAGGTTAAAAGTAGTGACAATAAAAATAAAATATGATCTGTGCCTATCCAAATATGTACGGCACCTTGCATAACAAATTCTTTAAAGGTGGCAAAGCGGCTGCCGCTGGTTTCGTTAATGGTTAACGTGCGGTTGCTGTCAGATAAGATTCGTGGACTTGCTGTTTGTTCGCTACTTGTTTTTTCAATAGCTGTTTTTTCACGGCTTAGGCTAACCAATAATTTATGCTGGCTATCTATTTCAAAAAACGCGCTGTAGCTAAGAGTGACTTCGCCGTTAATGGGGCATTGCGCACGCACGGGTAGCACCACATAACCTTCATTAAAGTGCGAGTCTATTTGCCAATGGGGTTCCAGTGCGGTGGTGCAGGCTTTGTTGGCGCGTGAAAATTGCAAATGGTATTGCAGGTATTGTGTGACGGCATAGGCGCGGTTTTGTAATTCTTGCCAGCGCAATTGGCCATCGCCATCGGTATCTATACCAATCGCTTGTTCTAGATCATACAAACGCACTTGCCATTCGCCGCTAAATACGCCGGTATCATTAAAGCTGCCATTTAAATAAGAGGTGCTGAGTTGGTGGGCATGGCTGATACTGGCGATGCATAACAAGATTAATCCACAACCCAAGGAAAATAACTTTTTCATTATTAAAGTCCTTTTGCTTGATTAAGTTGTTGCGCGCGCGCGAGTAATTTTTTATCGCTGTGTTCACGAGTGTTGGAAAAATTAATTTCGGCCCAGTGCAAGGATTTTTGTGGGTTAGGCGCAATATCTAAATAGTAAATAGCAAGTTCGCTGGCGTGCAGACTATCTTGGCGTTGCTCACGCAATGCAATACGCTCAGCTAATTGTGTTTGCCAATATTTTCCTTGCTCTGTATTTTCGTTGCCTATATTTTTTTCGGCGAGTGCGAGCCTTACTAATAAAGCATCGTCCATTTCTGCTGCTGCATTTATAATAGGGGCGAGCTGGGTTATTACGGCTTGTGCATTGCCTAAGGCCAATTGCACATCTGCCCACTGGGCTAAATAATTTACACTGGCATTGGCTAGTCGTTGTTGCAACCAAGTTGCTGCGGTTGCGGGGTCATTATTGCGCATGGCAAAATCGGCCAGCAGTTGAATAAGCCAGATTGCGCGCTCGTCATCGGGTAGGCCTTGGCGTTTAACGAGTTCTGCTAATTGTTGGTAGCTATTGTTGAGATCATTAGGGTGTAAATAAGAATTTGCTTCCAAACTGCAGGCGGTAATGGTTAGTAAATTTGCGTTGCCCAATAATTTTAAACAGGCGTTGCGTGCGGCCAGCAGTTTTTCTTGAATAATAAAAATGCGCGCGGCTAATAAATTTGCCGTTTCATTGCTGGGGTCTGCTGCAAACACTTTTTCCAATGCGGCTTGCGCAACTACAAAATTATGTTGGTGTTGTTGTACTTGTGCCCAGATTAACCACAGTTGTGGATCGGTATTATTTTTATAAAAAATGGTTTTATCAGAATTGGTTATTTCAATAAGTGGTTTAAGCGCGGCTTCCGCTAAACCGTAAAAGCGCGACTGCCCCGGCT
Source organism: uncultured Cellvibrio sp. (assembly GCA_963506825.1). GTDB lineage: Bacteria > Pseudomonadota > Gammaproteobacteria > Pseudomonadales > Cellvibrionaceae > Cellvibrio. Next base: position 3,430 of record CAUOQW010000164.1, on the reverse strand, counting down.
GTGCGGCCTGCGCGAGATAAGAATTTGCGAGTGCAAGAATAGTGGTAGGGTCATTGGGCTGTAAACGCGATGCCGTTTTAAGCGATTGCAATGTTGCGTTTGCTGACGCAGACCATTGAGCAACTATTTCATCATTCGATTGTGGTGTGTAGGGCGCAGCACTGAGTGGCGCACTTAACGATGCACTTAACAACAGGATTAGCAAGAATCTGTTCATGGTTATTTTCCTGTCAGACTTAAATGCTCTGACGTTGAGCCCGCTGAAAATTCAGCTATTAAAATTTCGAGTAATTTTTAAATTTTTGTAATCTAAAATCCCCACCGTCCATGGCGAGGTAAATTTTATTTTTTATTTCGCTAGCAAATCATCGTAAGCATTTGCCGCAGTCACATCCTGAGTGACTTTGCGGCTGTTGAGTGGCAGGGGTTTGTCGCTCGGCATTTGGTTAAAGGCTTTGCGGCTGTAATCGTTAAACGACACTTGCAACAAATCCACGGTGATCATCACTTCCACTGCTGCCGATGTGCTGTTGCCATCAGAAACGGTGAAAGAGAATTTATCGCTGCCAAGAAACTCTGCGCTGGGTAAGTAAGAGAAGCTGCCGTCTGCTTCGAGTTTCAGTGTGCCTTTGGTAGGCGCAACTGCTTGGGTGAAAGTGAGCTTGTCCATTTCTGCATCACTGCCCGTCAACTTTCCGGTGTAGGCCGTATCCGCTTGCGCGGTAAAGCTTGCCGCGGTGGCGGTGGGTGCCATATTTTGCTTGGGCGGTTTTTTGTCATCGCTGCCGCCGCAAGCGGCGAGCAACATGGCCGCTGCAAATGCGGGTACTAACATTGAGTGCTTCGGGGTTAAGTGCTTCATTGAATAGTTCATGGTCAGCTCCTTATTTTGAACCTGGCAATGGATCAGCCAGATAAGGGAAGCTGGCATTGGTCATGCTGGCGTTAATAGGTGCACCATCGGTAAAAGGAACATTACCTACGCTGGCATCGGCGGGTTTACATAGACCCAAATCGGTATCCACACCGCCAACAGGAATTGGGTAGCAGAGGCGGCCCATGACTACGCGCAGGGCGATATCCACCACGTCATCACCGGGGCGACGGCCATTGGGGAAGCCCGCCAAGTCATTGCCTGCCACACCAAAAGCAGATTGTTTATCCACTGCGGTAGCCGCAATCCCCGTATTCAAACGCAACATTTCCGATGCAGTAACTTTGGACATTTGGTTTACACCGGGGAAACCGGTGAGGAATGCCGTGACCAAATCGGTGCGTGGGAAGTTGGTGGGTGCGAGGGTTTTGATATTGGCACCCAAGGTGGTGTTTACTGCATCCTTAAACAGAATATTGAGCAATTCTGGCAGGGATGGATGGGTCACATAATCTGCAAATTGGCCGTCGTCTTTAGGTTCTGAGGTTGAGAACTTGTCTTTGTCTTTCAAGCCAATCACGAGTTCGTTGACAAGTGGGCTACCCAAACGCGATACCTGAGTCCAAGCGCCGCCGTTGACTTCGGTTTTGTTGAAGGATGCATTGGGGTTGAGGATGCGCGCTTGCGGCAAGCTTGCAGTAGTCCAAGTGCCGATGACGCCGTTGCCCGTGCCAGTCAAACAAACTTTGGGGATTTCTAAGGCAATTTCAGTGACGTTTTTTGCACGCAATTCGTCGTTGTTCATGCTTTGGGTAATGCCGCCGGGAAAGCCTTTGCCGTCGCCTGCGCCGGGTGCGCTATCGCCTTCCACTGGAACATAGTTCACAAGGTCAAAGGTTTTGCCGAGGTTTACCACGAAGGGGTCTTTGCGTTGGCCAACAAATACTTTACCGGCGGTGGCGCAACCGGGGATGGTGATGTCGTGAATAAAGCCATTGGCGTAAGCTTTATAGCCTGCAGCAGAGGTAAAGGTTTTATTGCCCACGTAATCCAGTGGCTTGGCGAAAGTGGCGCTGCCGGTGGTGGCATTTTTTACGTCCATACGCGTGCCAGTACGGCGATTGCCAGATACCACTTGCAGGGTATAAGACTCGGAAAAGTTCACATTGGCTTCATTGCCAGCGCTAACGCCCCCCACATTTTTTAGCGGCACGGCTACTGCGCGGGTATTACCTTCAGTACCAACGGTTAGCTTCACACCTTCGCCACCAGCCAACATTTGGCTAAAACGGAAATCAAAGGTGAGGTCCTCTACTGCATCGCCATTGTTATCCACATGAATGCTGTAGAGCGCGTTGGGGTCCATCGCAAAATAGTTAGGGCCGCCGTAGGCATCTTGCAGCGGAATATAGTTAGCCACCAAAGTGACATAGCTGCCGCGCCCAGCTTCATAGCTGTTGAAGGCGTAAAAGTCCGAGGAATCTACGGCTGGCGCGCGGGTAATGTTCGGCGCTTCGCGGTGGCTAGAAGCTATGGCTTGAGTGGAAATAAGCCCTGCGCAGAGAGCGCCAATAACGGCTGAGAGGTGTTTTGATTTAGTGTTCATGTGTCGATCCTTTTGTGAGGTACATGTGTGATGTACATATTCGATGTACATGTGAGAAGTGCAAAAGTCTTAGGGTTTAATGAGCTTGCACTACACAAACGGCTCAACTGGGGTTTTGGATTCAACTATTTTGCGAAAGATGGAAAATAGTTTTTTGACGGGTAATAAAAAAGCCCGCACGAGGCGGGCTTGGGGGAAATCGGCTGTTTTAAATCGTCACAATCTCAGTTGTATAAAGCACTTTTGTCGGTTGCCCGTTAGGCGAGCCTCCGAGCGGCTCCAAACTCACCGCCAGCGCGGCGATTTTCACTTTATCCAAAATTGCGTTGCGCGGCAGGGTCAACTTGCCTTGTTTGGGCAGTAGGCCGAGGGATACTGGCGGGCGACCATCGGCGGCAACCATCCACAATTCGTAATCCTGATCGGGCAGGGCTTTAAAGTTGTCGGTGGCGGTTACTACCAATTCGTCTTTGCCAAGTTCAATCGACCAGAGTGCTTGGGCTTTATCGCCTTGAACAACGGCGATTTGGGTTTCCATACGTTCGCTGGGCGCTTGCGGTATTACGACAAATATCGCCAATACCAAGGCTGCTGCGGTAGCTGCACCTGTGAGCCATTGCCAAGTGCGGTTGTTAGTAGGTTGATTGCTTGCTGGTTTCACGGGGGCTTGCGGCATACGCACTACATTGGTGGGCAATTCTGCTCCACTAAATCCCAGTTGCTGCTGGATTTTTTGCCACAACTCAGGCCGTGGTGCTACTGCGGGCAAGCTGCCACCCAAGGTATTTAACCGGCTTTCCCACTGCCAGAGCACGTGGCGCATGCTGCGATGTTGCATTAACAGCGCTTGAAAGCGAATGCGCGCGCGACCATGTAAGGTGCCTAATACATATTCTGAAGCGAGCGCATTTTTACGTTCTTCGGTGAGATAATTCATACTTCTATACACC
>CAUOQW010000163.1:0-5887 GCA_963506825.1 uncultured Cellvibrio sp. | reverse complement strand
CTGGATGAGATTCTCTCTATACCCCCAAGTCGAAATCAGGCGGCGGCTTGTTTATTAAATCATATAGTCCCGCTGCTAAGTGATTATGAAGCACAAGGTTTTGTTGGCTATAAGTCAGAGTGGGAATCGCTTAATGCGCACACCAATCAACGGGTGGATTTATTCATGGGCTCGGTACAAGCGAGTGGTTTAGTGCGTGGCGTAAATGAGGCCGGGGCGCTTTTGCTCGAAACGGATAAGGGCTTAGAGGTTTTTCACGGCGGCGAAGTCTCATTGAGGGCGATAGCGTGATTTTAGAGTTGGATTGCGGCAATACGCGCGTTAAATGGCGGGTGCGCAATGATAAGTTCATCATTATGCGCGGCATATTGTTAACCCATGAAGGGTTCAGCGTCGCGACCAGTCATGAGTTGGCGGCCGCTAATATAGAGCGGGTGCTGGTAGGTTCTGTATTGGGCGATGAATATGCCCGTAAACTTGCATCTTGGTCGATTACTTATCTGGGTATAAATCCGGAGTTTGCAGTTAGCGAGCCTTGCTCGAATGGTGTAATTAACGGCTATCAGCAGCCGGAAAAATTAGGTGTAGATCGCTGGCTTGCAATTTTGGCGACCAGTGCCCCCACGTTCTCTGCGCGTGTTATTGTCGATTGCGGGAGTGCTATAACTGTTGACCTTGTCACATCTCAGGGTGAGCATCTGGGCGGATATATTGCGCCTGGGTTAAGGTTGATGCGCGAGGCCTTAGAATCTAAAACGTCTGCTATTAAGCTTGGGCAAATTGGCTATCCCGAAAATAGTTTTCCCGGGCGTAATACGGTTGCGGCTATCAAGTCGGCCGAACTTGCCATGATTGCAGGTTTGGTAGATCAGGCAAAATCGGTGTTAAAGAATTATGACATGAGTGACGCCAGTCTTCTGGTTACTGGCGGGGATGGAGAGTGGTTGGTGGCCATGCTGAAAGATGGCACTTATCACGAAGATTTGGTGTTGGACGGGCTGCATATGGCGCTAGCAGGCGCGGACACTCAAAAGGGCACAGTTGCATGAGATTAATTTTCATTGTTTTGTTGATTGGGAATTTGGGCTTTTGGGCGTCGCAGATTTTCGGGGAAAATACGGTGGTCGACGATAAACCTACGGTATCTGCGCATAGAAATTTCGGTAATTTACAAACAATCGCAGAGCGGGATACAGGTGGTAAGCGGTCTGCTGTAAGCCCTAAGAAAACAGAAGTTGCTGCATCGGAGCCCTCTTCCTCTGCGCCAAGTGACGCAGAGCGATGCGAGCTAATCGGTCCCTTTGCTGAATTACTGCATGCTGAGTACTTGGTTGAGCGTCTCACTGCGCTTGAGGTTGCCTCCTCTATAAAGCAAGTGGAAATAGTGGATGGTAAAAATTATTGGGTTTATCTGAAGCCGGAAATGTCTGAAAAAGAAGCTTTGCGACGCTTAAGTGAAATTCAGCAGGCGAAAGCTATAGATAGTTACATCATTCCAAGTGGCGAGCTGGCGAATGGAATTTCTTTTGGGCAATTTGTGAGTGAAGCTGAGGCCAAAACCAAGGCGGAACAAATTCGTGCGCAGGGTTATGCGGCAGAAATAAAAGAGGTTCCCAAAAGCCATAACGAGACCTGGGTAGAGGTGCGCGAGAAAGTTGGGCAGAAAATAAACGAAGAAAAGTGGCTAAGTCTTCTGAAAGAAGAAAAAGCTATAGAAAGAAGACAAAATTATTGTTTGGGTGTTGCACACTGATAAAAGTTTCACTAGTATGCGCGCTCCACGTTAGACGGTGGTTGTGAAAAGGCTGGCGTAGCTCAGTAGGTAGAGCAGCTGACTTGTAATCAGCCGGTCGGGGGTTCAATTCCTCTCGCCAGCTCCATTTTATAACTTGTCTAAGGTGATGCAATGTAAGTGATTGCATTCGCAGGGGTTCCCGAGCGGCCAAAGGGATCAGACTGTAAATCTGACGCGCGAGCTTCGATGGTTCGAATCCATCCCCCTGCACCATATTTAGATTTGAAGGTTGTGCTTTCAAATCGCTGTAGTTGTACGAGCAAGGCATCGCTGATCTAAATTGAGTTTAGCGGGTATGGTTCAATGGTAGAACCTCAGCCTTCCAAGCTGATGGCGCGGGTTCGATTCCCGCTACCCGCTCCACGCTTTAGTTTGTACAAATATGCTGATGTTAATGCTTTTGTAGCTCAGTTGGTAGAGCACACCCTTGGTAAGGGTGAGGTCGGCAGTTCGAATCTGCTCAAAAGCTCCATATCTGCTGCGGGGGAGAACCTTTGCGGCTTTTTTTGTCTGTTTTAAATTAATCTCTTGAGGAGTGACTCGCAATGGCGAAGGAAAAGTTTGAACGTAACAAGCCCCACGTCAATGTGGGCACCATCGGTCACGTAGACCATGGTAAAACTACTCTGACTGCGGCATTGACTCGCGTATGTGCAGAAACTTGGGGCGGTAAGGCTGTTGCATTTGATGGTATCGACAATGCTCCAGAAGAGCGTGAGCGCGGTATTACCATCAACACATCACACGTTGAGTACGACTCACCTGTGCGTCACTATGCACACGTAGACTGCCCAGGTCACGCCGACTATGTTAAAAACATGATCACCGGTGCTGCTCAGATGGACGGCGCGATTCTGGTATGTGGCGCAACTGACGGCCCAATGCCACAAACTCGCGAACACATTCTTTTGTCTCGTCAAGTAGGTGTTCCATACATCGTGGTATTCCTGAACAAGGCTGACTTGCTTGCTGCAGATTGCGGCGGCGTAGGCACCGAAGAGTACAACGAAATGTTGGAATTGGTTGAGATGGAATTGCGTGAGCTGTTGGGTACTTATGACTTCCCGGCTGACGACACCCCAATCATTCCAGGTTCTGCATTGATGGCGTTGAACGGCGAAGACGAAAACGGTCTTGGTACTTCAGCTGTTAAGAAGCTTGTTGAAACGCTTGACTCCTACATTCCTGAGCCAGTACGTGCTATCGACCAACCATTCCTGATGCCAGTAGAAGACGTGTTCTCTATCTCTGGTCGCGGTACTGTGGTAACTGGCCGTGTAGAGCGTGGTGTTGTTAAGGTGGGTGAAGAGATTCAAATTATCGGTATTACCGAAACTCAAAAATCTACCTGTACCGGTGTTGAAATGTTCCGCAAATTGCTCGACGAAGGTCGTGCTGGTGAGAACGTAGGTGTTCTGTTGCGTGGTACCAAGCGTGATGACGTTCAACGTGGTCAAGTATTGTGTAAGCCAAACTCTGTAACGCCACACACCAAGTTCGTAGCAGAAGTGTACGTGTTGTCTAAAGATGAAGGTGGCCGTCATACTCCATTCTTTAAAGGCTACCGCCCACAGTTCTACTTCCGTACTACTGACGTAACTGGCGCATGTGAATTGCCAGAAGGCGTAGAAATGGTAATGCCAGGTGACAACATTCAAATGAACGTTACCTTGATTCACCCCATCGCGATGGAAGAAGGCTTGCGCTTCGCTATCCGTGAAGGTGGTCGTACTGTTGGTGCTGGCGTAGTTGCCAAAATCATTCAGTAATTAGTTGTCAGGGGTGGTATAGTGCCGCCCCTTCTAATACAGGCCAGTAGTTCAATTGGTAGAGCACCGGTCTCCAAAACCGGGTGTTGGCGGTTCGACCCCGTCCTGGCCTGCCAAATTTTGCAAGCGTGCGTAAAGAGTTTCTGCGTCTTATGAATATTAAGTCTGAAGAAAAAGAGTATCGCCTAGATTTTGCCAAGTGGTTAATTGTTGCTGCTTTGGTGGCCGTGGGCATTGTTGGAAATTCTCATTTTTCTGCGCAGCCTTTGCTTTATCGCGCACTCGCTTTAATTGCGCTTGCAGCCGTTGCTTTATTTGTTGCTTATAACACTGAAAAAGGTGCCGGCATTTGGTCCTTGGTGCAAGGCTCTGTGGTGGAGCTGCGCAAAGTGGTATGGCCCACTCGCCAAGAAACCAATCAAACAACACTTATTGTTATCGCTGTCGTTATCTTTATGTCGCTAGTGCTTTGGGCGTTGGATACAGCCTTGGGTTTCTTCGCTTCTAAAATTATAGGGTAAGTCAGTATGGCTAAGCGTTGGTACGTAGTTCATGCCTATTCTGGATACGAGAAAAAAGTAGCTGCGTCTTTAAAAGATCGCATTGCTATGCATGGCATGGAAGAAAGCTTTGGTGAGGTCTTGGTGCCTACTGAAGAAGTGGTTGAAATGCGTGGTGGCCAAAAGCGCAAAAGCGAAAGAAAGTTTTTTCCAGGTTACGTCTTGGTTCAAATGGAGCTCAATGACGATACTTGGCACTTAGTAAAAGACACTCCACGAGTGATGGGCTTTATTGGCGGCAAGGCTGATCAGCCGGCACCAATCACGGAGAAAGAAGCTGAAGCTATTCTGCGCCGTGTGGATGACTCTATTGAGAAGCCAAAACCAAAAACCATCTTCGAGCCGGGTGAAATGGTTCGCGTTACTGATGGTCCATTCAATGACTTTAATGGGGTTGTTGAAGAAGTTAATTATGATAAGAATCGTCTGCGTGTAGCGGTACTTATTTTCGGTCGATCGACACCGGTTGAACTGGAATTTGGTCAAGTAGAAAAGACCTAACACATATTTTTTATCGCCCCTCTTTGCTTTTTTGGCAGAGAGGGGTTTTCGCATCTCTAAGGTTTGTAGCTGTATCTTTGATTTCAGCGGCTTTAGAGAGGGGAGCCTAGGAAGAGATGCTTAGCCGGCATCTTGGAGGCGCTAACACCCAAAGGGGAGTACTACAAATGGCAAAGAAGGTAACCGCCTACGTTAAGCTGCAAGTTGCAGCGGGCAAAGCAAACCCATCTCCACCAGTTGGTCCAGCATTGGGGCAACACGGTGTAAATATCATGGAATTCTGTAAAGCGTTTAACGCCCAGACCCAAGGTATGGAAGTTGGTGCACCAGTTCCAGTAATCATCAGTGTATACAGCGATCGTAGCTTTACATTCGTGATGAAAACTCCACCTGCTTCTTTCTTGTTGAAGAAAGCGGCTGGCATCAAGAGTGGTAGTGGTCGTCCAAATACTCAAAAAGTAGGCACAGTAACTCGTGCTCAATTGGAAGAAATTGCTAACGCTAAACAAGCTGACTTAACTGCAGCGAGTTTGGATGCAGCTGTACGCACCATTGCGGGCTCTGCTCGTTCAATGGGTCTTGAAGTGGAGGGCGTGTAACATGGCCAAATTATCTAAGCGTCAACGCGCTATCAATGAAAAAGTAGATGGCAGCAAGCAATACAGCATCGAAGACGCTGTAGCTTTGTTGAAAGAGCTTTCAACTGTTAAGTTCGCTGAAACTTTCGATGTATCTATTAACTTGGGTATCGACCCACGTAAATCAGACCAATCAGTTCGCGGTGCTACTACTCTGCCACACGGCAATGGTAAAGATGTTCGCGTTGCTGTGTTCACACAAGGTGCTAACGCTGAAGCTGCTAAAGCTGCTGGCGCTGAGTACGTAGGTATGGACGAATTGGCTGCTGAAATCAAAGCCGGCAAAATGGACTTTGATGTAGTTATCGCCAGCCCAGACGCAATGCGCGTTGTGGGTCAATTGGGTCAAGTGCTCGGTCCACGCGGCCTTATGCCTAACCCAAAAACTGGCACAGTGACTCCAGATGTTGTTACTGCGGTTAAGAATGCTAAAGCTGGTCAAGTGCGTTACCGCGCTGAGAAAGGTGGCATCATTCACGGCGGTATCGGCAAAATTTCTTTTGAAACTGTTGCTATCAAAGAAAACTTGGAAGCACTGATCGCCGATTTGAAAAAATCTAAGCCATCTACCTCTAAAGGTGTGTACTTACAGCGTATCGCTTTGAGCACCACTATGGGTCCAGG
>CAUOQW010000162.1:0-5914 GCA_963506825.1 uncultured Cellvibrio sp. | reverse complement strand
CGGCTTTGGTGCTTTTTACACTATGTCATTAGCTGACGGTAGTTTATCTGCTCCGATGTTTGGGCGCGATGATGCGGATATTGATGCTGTTATAACAGATAAACAGCGTGTCGTGCTTGGGGTGCGTTATTCTGGGTTTCGCCCTAGCTACCAATTTTTTGATGCATCGTTTAATCAGCGTATGAAAGATATAGCGGCCATATTTCCTGATCATACGGTTTTCTTGGCTAGTTTCACGCCTGATTTGAAAAATTTAGTCGTGCGTGTAGAGGGGGCAAATGTTCCTTGTGATTACTACTTATTTGCAGAAAATAAACCGGCGCAATTTTTAACATCATCTCGCCCTAAAATTCGTGTTGAAGACTTGCACCCAATGGGTACGGTCACTTTCACTGCACGCGATGGTTTGAAAATCCCAATTCTGCTGACGATTCCAAAAAACAAAGCGAATGCGATGAAAAACTTGCCTGCGGTGATAATGCCTCACGGTGGGCCAGCTTCATATGACCGCATGATGTTTAACCCTATGGCACAAGCATTGGCTGAAAATGGTTATTTAGTTATCCAGCCACAATTTCGCGGCTCTGCTGGTTTTGGTAAAAAACATCGCGAAGCAGGTTACGGCGAATGGGGCAAAAAAATGCAGGATGATATAACCGATGCGGTAAATTTTGCGGTTAAAAAAGGTTTGATCGATCCGGCTAGAGTTTGTATTGTAGGTGCTAGTTATGGTGGTTATGCGGCCTTAGCAGGCGGTGCATTTACGCCAGACACCTATAAGTGTATTGTCTCTATGGCAGGTATTGGTAATTTAAAATCTATGTTTGCTTGGGGTAAAGGCGAATATGGTAGGCACAGTTCCGTGGTAAGTTATATGAAAAAACAATTTATTAATGGTGAGGCAGATACTCAAGCTATGGCCGCTGTATCACCCGAAGAATTTGCTGCAAACTTTAAAGCGCCAGTACTTTTAATCCACGGTGTGGGCGATGAACGAGTTCCTTTTGAGCAGTCCGAAAATATGCATAAAGTCTTAAAGAAGGCGAATAAGGAAGTAAGTTTAGTAGAGCTTAAAAATGAGGGGCACAATTTTTCTCATACAGAAACTAGACTAGTTGCATTTGAAGAAGTTATTGGTTTTGTTAATAAGCATATTGGTCAATAGCATCTTAATTTTCAGATTTTTATATAATTGATTATTGAAGCCCGCGTAATAGCGGGCTTTTTTATTTGTTCTATTATTGAATTTATTCAAGTTAAATTGAATCATGCTAAAAATATTTCTGGTTAATATTCACGCTCTATATAGAACCGAGTTTCTGTTATTCGTGTTATTCAATAAAGCTATAGATTAAGACACTTCAGCTCTAACACTTCAATTCTAACGCCTAAATCCTCCTTAGGGTTTTTATTTCTTTTTTATTGCGCTATTAAGCGCCATAAATTTCATATGCATTTAATTCGTCGCCTAACTCTCATTTTTTATGGGTATATATGGTGCGCGTAAATTATTTTTTGTTTCATTTTTGTGCTATTTAAATAAAAAATAAATGTTGAAAATAAATTTATGTACCTAGGTCTCATTATTAATATTGTTTGAACTCTTATGTTCGGCAGCGCACCAATTACATGTTTTTTATCTTGTAGAGTGGCCCCAACTTCTGGTGACTTGGTTGTCAGATAGATTGTTTCAATCTGAGCAGATATGTGATTTGCAATCTGGCTAAATATGTTATTTGAATTTAACAAGTTCAGATAGAAATATGGTACGACTGGGGGTAGTAATGAACAGTCCTGTGATATCTAATGTCCCTTTATATCCTGCAAATTTATCCGCCCAACCGCAAGTTATTCGGCTTCATCATTCAAAAATACTCGCATTGTTTCGCGCTTTAGATAGTGTGCTTGTGGCCTGCGTGTTGTGGTTTATTCTGAATGTTCTTCAAATAGAGTGGGACAACACTTACACCGCCTTTGCGATGGGTGCGGTTATTATTTTTGGTTTCTTTGCAGAGGGCAATGAAGTCTATTATTTATGGCGTGGTTATTCCATGGCGAATTTAGCTGTTCGCTTAAGTTTTGCATGGTTGCTTACAACGCTTATGATTGTTGTGGCACTTATTGCCACTTTGTCTTTTATTAAAGTAGATCTTCAAGCCATTACACTTTGGTTGCTTTTAACGCCGGTGACTATTATTGGTTTGCATTGGGCGCGCCGAGCGGTGCTTACTAAATTGCGCGCCAATCCATCTGAACCGCGCAGGGTGGCAATTGTGGGTGCGAATGAGCTAGGTCTACGGATGATCAAATCAATCGCGGAGATGCCGTGGCTCGGTTATCGCATTGTTGGTTTTTATGATGATCGAATTGAAAGTGAAAACGATGAGCGACGATTGGATGTAGATGCGCAAAATGTATCTGTTGATGCCGATCTCGACCAACTCTACGAAGACTCACGCGATGGAAAAATTGATATTGTATTTGTAACCCTGCCGATGCGTGCAGAATTCCGCATTCACGCAGTGCTTAACCGCTTAGCGGATACCACTGTCACTCCTTATGTTATTCCCGATGTGTTTAATTTTGATTTGCTCCATTCGCGCTTAACTTGCTTCCAAGGTATTCCTGCGCTCAGTATTTATGATTCCCCATTAGTGGATAACAGCTTTACCAAACGCCTTGAAGACATTGTTATAGGTTTGGGAATGTTAGCGCTCTTAGCTGTGCCTATGTTATTGGTTGCAATAGGCGTGAAGTTAACATCTCCAGGACCAGTGTTTTTTAAACAAACACGTTATGGCATGCGTGGCGAGCACATTAAGGTTTGGAAGTTTCGCTCTATGACAGTATGTGAAGATGGCGACAGTGTGTCTCAAGCAAAAAAAGGTGATATGCGTGTTACTCGCTTCGGTAATTTTTTACGGCGCACTTCACTCGATGAGTTGCCACAATTATTTAATGTGCTTTCTGGAAGTATGTCCTTGGTTGGGCCGCGACCCCACGCGGTAGCCCATAATGAATTTTATCGCGGGCAAATTAAAGGTTATATGCTGCGCCATAAAGTTAAACCTGGCATTACTGGGCTTGCGCAAATTAGCGGCTATCGCGGTGAAACAGAAACGCTGGATAAAATGTCGGGGCGTATTGCTTACGATTTAGAATATATTCGCAATTGGTCGCTGCTACTGGATTTAAAAATTCTTTGGGGAACCTTATTCAGAGGTTTTGTTGGCGAACAAGCTTATTAATATTTTTAAAGCTACCGGTTTATCCAGGAGCTATTAGATTATTTAAAGGAGTAGCAGTGAATGCACAACTACCATCAAAAACTTCTATTCCTTTTTATGTCGTACTTTGCAGCTGTGCAATACGCAACAGCACAAAATAACCCTGTTGATTACACTCCTTTTAAGGCTAATGCCTCTGTGCAAGGTATTTGGGACAGTAATTTTTCACGCAGCCCACTCAACGATTCTGAACAAGCTGTTTTGTCCTCCGCTAGTTTAGGTTTTGACGATACTTTTGGTCGCCAAAGACTTATCGCAAAATGGACAGGGAGTCATTATCAATACGATAAGCATTCAGATTTTGATGGTGCTACGCACAGCGGGCAGCTCGCTTGGAAAGGATTGATCGGCAGTCAAATTAACACAGATGTTTCATGGTCGCGTGATTCTTATTTTGTAGATCGACTTGAATTTTTTGGCAAAGATATAGTTAATCGCGATGATTTTCAGGCCAAAATTGGCTATGGCAATGACCAAAAATTATCTTTTCACGTAGGTACCCGTAAATCTAAACAACGCCATTCAAACGATGCGCGAATCTCACTGGATTTTGATGAAGAAGAAGCATTTGTTGATGTCGGGTATCAAACCAACAATAAATCCAGTTTATTTCTTCGCTTTAGATCGGGCGAGAGAACTTATTTAAATCCACCACTTGAGATAGCACCTGATGCGCTTAATTTCGATTACGATCAAATTGAGCTTGAGGGTATTTGGGCTGTGTCCCCTAAAACAAATATTTCGGCAGTTGTGGGTTCCTATAAACGTAAAGCGTCGCTCAATAAAACCTCTAGCAGTGAAGCGCCTATCAATCAAACTGCGCTTAATGAAGACTCTGGTAGTGTGGCAAGCCTAGCGGCAGATTGGCAAGCAACTGAGAAGTTGAAATTCAATGCAGGCTATAGTTTTAAACAGCCTGCTATTGGTGAAACGTCTGATTCGCCTTCGCAAGTTCAGCAAGTCTTTGCATCAGTAGCTTGGCAGTATTCAACCAGAATCGCGATTGAAAGCCAGTTGCGTTATTCGTTAATTGATTACGAAAACACCAGCCCGGGCTTCATGCGCACCGAACATATGTACAACTTTTCTCCCTTAAGTATCAGTTATAGTTCTGGACGTCATTGGTTAGTTCGCTTGGAATCTGGCTGGCGTAAAAATGAATCGCCACTGGCGTTTCGTAATTATGTGTCTCGCCAAGCCAGTGCAGGTTTATTTTTCTATTTTTAATATTCCGCTTTTTACGGCTAGTGCTTGCTTAAGGCTTTAATGTAAAGGTTTCAATGTATTTGCTTAAAAGCCAATACGTTGATAACCACTTAAGGAGCGATAGATGCCTGTTAATACATTCACTGGCGAAAATTTTCTAAGCTTATGTACTAGGCTGGGTTGTGCGCTTTTATCAAATTCAATATTGCTTGAGAATTTCACTTTGCCTTCCGTTAAGTGTTTATCCTGTGTGCAAAGTGCAGGGTTAAATTGCAGTATGTTTAAATCTTTGGCGATAACCGACTCTTCAAAGTTGTACAAAATGACATCTGCCGGTTCGTGATATTTTTCTGCTAGGTCTACCAATTTTTGTGCAGTGTTCCGGTTAATAATATAAGCCCCGGCACACCAGCTAGTCGATTTTACTCCGTAGAGCTTTCGCCCTATGTGCGTGAGCGTTGGTTGTGAGGTGAGACGAATTCTATTGGTAGAGGTTTCCAGGCGAATGATATCGACATTGCTTGGAATCCAGCTGTGATCATTCAGGATTTTCCCCAAGTAATTGGAGATATGAATATCATCCTCAAATACTGCGCAAAAAGGTTCTGAACCTGCGGCAATTTTTTGCCATACTGCGTAATGGCTGAGAAAACACCCCATTTGGCCACGCAGCCAGTTTTTAGTTTGGGTGCGGTTGTAGTCTCTGGGGCGAGTCTGCATAAAGTTTTTATAATCCTCTTCAGAAAAAACTCTACCATCAGTGGCTGAAATTCTTTCGACAGCAATGCCCAAGTGTTCAAAGTTCGCATTAAAGAATTTGAGTCGATCAGTGTCCTTATCAAGATTGATGAGATAGGATTTCATGCTAATGCTCCTGAGTAATAGCGCGTAATAGTGTGTAATCGCATTTCGCTCGGCAACCTCTGAAAATTTAACGACGCCACAGCAAACAAGTTAATTTTTCAGGGGTTCCCTAAGTTAATTTTATTAAACGTTGCAAGGTACCCAAATAGGATTTGAGTTTTCCGGGGACTAAATCAATGCTTTCAGTAAAAAATAACTTCGTTTCGTCTTTGAATATAAACCGCATTGAAAGGGCGTATACCAATGCACCAATAATCGACAGGATTGGCAGTAGCAGTGCCACAGACAGTTGATTGCCCAAAATAAGTTTGAGTGCATAGAGTGCTGCGAGCATAATCATCGACGATGTAAAGGAGGGCGCAGCAATTTTTAAAACATAACCTATGTCTACGTGATAAATCTGTTTAAAGAAATACAGATTAAATAGCAACGTGATATAGGCTCTTGCGGTAAACCCACAGGCAACGGCGAGTAACCCAAAGGGCACCATAATAAAGCCGACGATACAATTTCCTAGGAAGGTAATGGCCGCTAGTATTAACACGAAGCGTGAATTG
>CAUOQW010000161.1:0-5915 GCA_963506825.1 uncultured Cellvibrio sp. | reverse complement strand
GTAATTTGCGGGCGTGTTTCGTGGAGATGTAAATCTGAAATAAACAGCGTGAACATAATTATTCAGCAGAGTCGCTTTGAAGAGTTACATTTTGAATAATTACTGCTTCAACCGGTACATCCTGATGATGACCTTTACTGCCGGTTTTTACACCTTTAATTTTGTTTACAACATCCATACCGGCAGTGACTTTACCGAATACAGCATAGCCCCAGCCTTGACTGTTTTTGGCGCTGTGATTTAAAAAGCTGTTGTCTTTTACGTTGATAAAAAATTGTGCAGTCGCGCTGTGCGGGTCGCCGGTACGCGCCATCGCCAAGCTGCCAACCACATTTTTCAAACCGTTGTCGGCTTCGTTTTGAATAGGTGCGTATTTTTCTTTTTTCTCGCTCATGTCTTCAGTCATGCCGCCGCCCTGAATCA
The DNA here is from genome assembly GCA_963506825.1 of uncultured Cellvibrio sp. Lineage (GTDB taxonomy): Bacteria > Pseudomonadota > Gammaproteobacteria > Pseudomonadales > Cellvibrionaceae > Cellvibrio. The sequence goes on along the minus strand of CAUOQW010000161.1, from coordinate 5,492 downwards.
TAAAGCCATCAATCACGCGGTGGAAAATTGTACCGTTGTAAAAACCTTCTTCAGCATATTTTTTAAAGTTGGCAGCAGTGTTGGGCGCCTTATCGAAATCCAATTCGATAACTATGTCGCCGTAGTTAGTATGTAAAGTGATCATGTGTAGCTCCTAAAGCCTATATGACAGATATAAAGGTGTGACAGAAAAGGTATGGCAAAAAGTCGGTAAGTCTAAAAAGCGGGTATGATACGCGCTCCACGAAGACGAAGGAAACCTTCTATTCGTTAAAATGTTCTAATCGTTAAAATAACGAATTCAAATGACATAAATAGGTAAAAGCGAGATAGATTCATGCTGCGCGGTAAATTTCTCACGATTGAAGGTACAGAAGGTGTTGGAAAAAGCACCAATTTGGCATTTGTGCGGGATTGGCTGCAAGCCAAGGGAATCGAAGTGGTTGTCACCCGCGAGCCCGGTGGCACTCCTTTAGCGGAAGAGATTCGGGCATTATTGCTGACTAAACGCGATGAATCGGTCGATGAAACTGCTGAGTTGTTACTCGTATTTGCTGCCCGCGCACAGCATATCGCCCAAGTTATTCAGCCTGCATTAGCGCGTGGCGCTTGGGTTTTGAGCGACCGTTTCACCGATGCGACTTTTGCTTATCAAGGCGGTGGCCGTGGTTTAAGCAGCGAAACCATTACGCAATTAGAACAATTGGTGCAAGGCGATTTGCGACCTGATTTAACCCTGATTTTAGATATTGATGTAGAGCTTGGCCTCAACCGCGCCCGTCAACGTGGTGAATTGGATCGTTTTGAAAGTGAGACAATGGCGTTTTTTGAGCGTGTTCGCAGTGCTTATCGCGCGCGCGCTGAACAAGCTCCTTCGCGCTACGCGCTGGTGAATGCTGGTCAGAAATTGGTGGCAGTTCAGGCGGATATTCATGTGATTTTGACGGCCCTGGTAGCGGGTGGTGAGCTATAAGGTTGCTGGTTTGATTATCTTTCAATCTAGAACTAAGGTTTAAGAGAACCGCTAGCATTATTTCGATTTGGCTGTATTGATTTGATCGTTAGCTTTGCCATACCTCTTACTGGATTGGGTGATGAGATGAAACAAAATCAAGCGGGTTTTACATTAATCGAGCTAATCGCCGTTGTTGTAATTTTAGGAATTTTGGCCGCCACGGCGCTGCCAAAATTTGTTGATTTAACGCGGGACGCGCGCATCGCAAAAGTGGAAGCAGCAGTTGGGTCGCTAAAATCCGCAGCGGCCATGACCCACGGGAAAGTCCTTGTTAACCCAGTCTCTCCGCAAATTTTTGAAGGTGTGTCGGTAACCTTTGTAAATGGCTACCCAAGCGCTGCAACTATTGCTGCGGTGGCAGGCCTTGAAGCTCCAGATTTTGTTACTGCAGTATCCGGCACCACTATGACCTACACCGAAGCGACTAATTGCACGGCTACTTATACAGAAGCCGCCTCAGCGATACTGCCCCCAACTTATGTCATGGTAACAACAGGTTGTTGATGCAGTTCTTTAGTCATAAAAAAAGCGCAATCTTGCGCTTTTTTTATGACTTTAATTTCTCATGACGTTTAGAAAAAATTAAAACTCCGCCAAACATTCCACTTCAATTTTGTGACGCAAAATAGGGTGAGTGAGTTGAATATGTTGCGCGTGTAACAATAAGCGCGGCGCTTCTGCTTGAATTTCTGGTGGTGAATAAAGTTGATCGCCTAACATAGGGTGCCCAAGGCTTAGCATATGCACGCGCAATTGATGGGTGCGACCACTCACAGGTTCTAGCAATACACGTGTGCAGTTGCGAGCTTCATCGCGCGCTAACACTTGGTAACGAGTGTGCGCCGGTTTTCCCGATTCAAAACACACCTTTTGCAATGGGCGATTGGGCCAATCGCATATCAGTGGCAGTTTTACCTCGCCTTCATCCTCTTCAATCAATCCACTCACCACCGCAACATAGCGCTTGTGAATGCCGCGCGCTTCAAATTGTTTGGTGAGAATTTTTAAGCTCATATAGTTAAGCGGAAACATCACAATTCCCGATGTACCTTGATCTAACCTATGCACCACCCGTGCATTAGGGTTAAATTTCAGCGCGCGATTAATCAGGCAATCCTGTTTCTCCGGCCCTTTACCGGGCACGGTCAGTAAACCTGCGGGTTTGTTGCAGATCATTAAGTCGTCGTCGAGATGGAGAATATCGAGCTCGAAATCGAGGGCGGTGTTGATGTCGTTCATGCGAGAGCTACTAGAAATGAGGACGGCTAAAAAGCAGGGTGGCGATTATCGCAAATCTTCGGCTAAATAGCTAAACAGACTCCCATCAGACTCTTATTGGGATTGGGTTTGCTATCTAACCGCTGCCGTTGGTAAGCTTGCGGCCTTCATTTTATTGAGCGCGTTTATGTCTGATTTCCCCTCGCATCCTTATCCTTGGCAGCTGCAAGAATGGCAGCAACTCAGCCAGCAAATAGCCGCTAAAAAACTCCCCCATGCCTTGATGTTTGCGGGAGCTAAGGGCATAGGTAAACGCCATCTCGCTGAAGCGCTGGCGCAATTGCTGCTGTGTTTGTCGCCAATCGAAGGGACTCCCTGCGGTAAATGTCGCGGTTGTATGCTCAACAAAGTACAGAATCACCCAGACCTGATTGTGATTTCGCCAGAAGAGGGCGCTAAAGGTATTAAGGTCGATCAAGTGCGTGCGCTGATTGAGGATTTGGGCAAAACTGCGCAGCAGGGCGGTTACAAAGTTGTGGTGTTGGAGCCCGCCGAGGCGATGAATGCCAACGCCGCCAATGCCTTGCTGAAATCTCTTGAAGAGCCTGCCGCTAATACACTCTTAATATTGGTTTGCCACACGCCCAGCGCAGTGTTGCCGACCATTCGCAGCCGCTGCCAAATGCGTTTACACGCAACGCCCGGTTCTGAGCAGGTGATTCACTGGCTCAAGCCTCTAATGGCTGGCAGCAATATTCCTGTTGAAAAGTTAATTGAAGCCGCTGGCGGGGCGCCGCTAACTGCACTGTCCTACTTGGAAAGCGATGCCTTGGAGCGTCGCGATGCTTGGTTGTTAAACCTAATTCGCGTCAGCACTGGGCAAATATCTGCCATTGAAGTTGCCGCGCAGTGGCAAAAAGACGATGTGATTGCCTTGGTTGAATGGTTTTTGGTGTGGTTACATTCGTTGATGCGCTGGCAACTTGGTGTTGAGCAGTTGCTTATGAATCAGCTACCGCAGGATTTGCGCGACCGTTTAGCCAAGGTTCCCGCCGCACTTTTACATCGCTATTTAGAGAAAATTTTGGTTTCCAAACGCCAGCTCTTAGGCGTTTCTAACCCGAATAAACAATTGCTCTTGGAAGAAATGCTAATGGATTGGGGCGCACTACTTAGAAGTGCTAAATAAGCTTTACTAGCTTTGCCCAAAAATACTCACACGCTAGCGACTAGACAGGTCTAAACTAATACATTATGTTTCAGTCCATTACAGTTCAGCACATTATGTTTCAGTCTATTGATTTCAGACGGATTAGCTTATGCAAGCGATAGGTGGCGGTGCCCGTAACGGCATACTCTCTCTTACCATCAAAGACAAAGCGGTGCTTTACGCCGCTTATATGCCGTTTGTAAAAAACGGCGGCATGTTTATTCCCACGGGTAAAAGCTACAAATTGGGCGACGAGGTTTTTATGTTGCTGAGTTTGATGGAAGAGGTTGAGAAGATCCCAGTAGCCGGTAAAGTAATTTGGGTGACTCCCCGCGGAGCGCAAGGCAACCGCGCAGCAGGAATAGGTGTGCAGTTTACCGATCAAGACAATACCGCCGTAACCAAAATCGAAACCTATCTTGCGGGTTCTATCAATTCGGATAAGCCAACCCATACTATGTAAGTCTTTTTATATTGATTCATAAAGCCAGCCCTGTGCTGGCTTTCTTCATTTATAATCGCCCTACATTTATTTTTGATCCTCATTTTTATGCTAATCGACTCCCACTGCCATTTAGACCGAATCAATCTTGACCGTTACGACGGCCAGCTAGCCAATGCAATTGCCGCTGCTAATGAACGTGGCATTCAACAAATGTTGTGCATTGGTGTCAGTTTAGAAAATATCCAAACCGTTATTGATATTGCGCAAGCCCATCCCTGCGTCGTTGCCTCTGTGGGTGTTCATCCATGCGATGTAAAAGAAGGTACGGCAACTGCTGAGCAACTGATTCAATGGGCATCGCAAGCCAAAGTGGTTGCACTCGGTGAAACGGGTTTGGACTATCACTACGAAACCGAAAGTAAAGAATTGCAGCACGAAAGTTTTGCGCTGCATTTAAGTGTGGGTAAAAAAATTGGCTTGCCGGTTGTAGTTCATACCCGCGAAGCAAAAGCCGATACGCTTGCATTAATAAAAGAACACGGCGGTTTGGAAAGTGGCGGTGTGCTGCATTGTTTTACTGAAGATTGGGATATGGCTAAAGCGGCCTTGGATTTGAATTACTATATATCCATCTCAGGCATTGTTACTTTTAAAAACGCTGAACAAATTCGCGAGGTTGTGCGCAATATGCCAATCGAGCGTTTGTTAATTGAAACCGATTCGCCATACCTTGCGCCCATTCCCTATCGCGGCAAACCTAACGAGCCTAAATACGTGCGCGAAGTTGCGCAGTTTGTAGCGGATTTAAAGGGCATGAGCATCGAACAACTCGGTGAGCATACCAGCGAAAATTTTTATCGCTTATTTAATAAAGCCAAACAATATTTGCCTACATAAATTCCTTTTTTAAAAATAGAGAAACAAGATGAACCCACAACAAATCAAAATCATGCTCGACTTGCAAGACAGCATGAACACCAAAGTAAACGCTAATTGGCAAACCCAAGGCTACGAATGGTATCGCGCTATTTGGGTTGAGTGTGCAGAGTTGTTGGATCACTACGGTTGGAAGTGGTGGAAAAAACAATCACCGGATACTGAGCAAGTTGCATTGGAGCTTATCGACATTTGGCATTTTGGTTTAAGTATTTTGTTGCAGAGCGGCGCTAAGCCAGAATTGATTGTTGCGCAAATAAAAAATCAATTAGTCATCGCAACCGATGAACAAGACTTCCGTTTGGATTTAGAAAAATTTGTCGCCGCCACCTTAAATGACTACCAATTCCATATCGGGTTATTCGGCCGTTTAATGGCGGGAATTGATATGAGCTTTGATCAGCTCTATCGCGGCTACGTGGGCAAAAATGTGTTGAATTTCTTCCGCCAGGATCACGGCTACAAAGATGGCAGCTATCGTAAACACTGGCACGATGGGCGTGAAGATAACGAGCATTTGGTAGAAGCGGTGTTGAGTTTGGATGCGACCAAAGTTGAATTTAAAGATGAGTTATATCAGGCCTTGGTCAAACGTTATAAGCAATAAATATTGAGTTTAATAAGTGATGGATTAAATGATAGCTATGTGGTTTTTGTTTGGTTTTGTG
>CAUOQW010000160.1:0-5922 GCA_963506825.1 uncultured Cellvibrio sp. | reverse complement strand
TTTTTCTGCTTTAGTTGCCGCAGGTGATTTTGCAGAAGACGATTTTACAGCTGGTTTTTTAGTGGCTGATGATTTAGTCGCTAGAGATTTACCAGAAGGGGATTTAGCCGTTGGGGCTTTGCCTGCAGACTTTTTAGCCGTCGTTTTGGCCGCTGCCGCTTTACCCGCAACATCAGGCTTAGCCGCTGTTTTTTTACCTGAAGCTTTTTCAGATTCAGCTGCACGTGCTTTTTTCTTCTCAGCTTTCTTAACCACAATCGGCACTATAGATTTTTTAGGGCGGCGAACAGCAGCTTCAGATTCTAATTCAAAATCGATTTTGCGATTTTCTAAATCCACACGGACTACACGCACCGTCAGCTCATCACCCAAGCCAAATACTTTACGCGTGCGCTCACCCACTAAACGATGTTGCGCCGCTTCAAAGCGATAGTAATCGTGCGGCAAGGCCGTGATGTGAACCAGACCATCTACATACAAATCTTTTAATTCTACGAACAAACCAAAACCTGTCACTGCACTTACGTGACCTGCAAATACAGCACCCACTTGATCGCGCAAATATTCGCACTTGAGCCAACTCACTACATCGCGCGTGGCTTCATCCGCACGGCGTTCGGTGAGTGAACACTGCTCACCAAACACCACCATATCATTGGCGTTGTAGGGGTAAATTTGGCGCGTTGGAATTGGTGTTGCACCTTCAGCGCGGCGCACATGGGTCGTAGGCACTTCACTGCGCACTACCGAGCGGATTGCGCGGTGCACCAACAAATCTGGGTAGCGACGAATGGGCGAGGTGAAATGTGTATAGGCATCGTAACCCAAACCAAAGTGGCCGCGATTTTCCACTTGATACATCGCTTGACGCAAACTGCGCAACATAACCGTTTGAATCATGTTGCTATCGCTGCGACCTTGTATCTGCTGCATAAGCTGTTGGTAATCACCCGACGTTGGTTCAGCACCACCCGCCAAACCTAAACCTAACTCCGATAAAAACTCACGCAAGTTGGTAAGCTTTTGTTCGGTTGGGCCTTCGTGTACACGATACAAACCAACCAGATTGTGCTTCTCTAAAAATTTCGCCGAGCACACATTGGCACACAACATACATTCTTCAATTAATTTGTGCGCATCGTTACGTTTGATTGGCACTATGCGTTCAATTTTACGATCTTCATTAAATTGAATCCGTGTTTCCACAGTTTCAAAATCAATTGCGCCGCGTTCATCGCGCGCAATGCGCAAACACTTGTACAAATTATGCAGCAATTCTAATTGCGGAATAACGTGCTTATATTCTTCACGCAATTTTTGCGATTCTTCGTCAGACTCAGTGAGAATTTTACCCACTTTGGTATAGGTCAAACGCGCATGGGAATGCATTACGCCTTCATAAAATTCGTAGCCGGAAATTTTGCCCGCATCGGTGATGGTCATTTCACACACCATGCACAAACGATCCACATGGGGATTTAGCGAACACAACCCGTTCGATAAAGCTTCTGGCAACATAGGCACCACAAAATCGGGGAAGTACACCGAGTTGCCGCGACTGCGCGCTTCCATATCCAACGCGTTATTTACTTTTACATAGTGCGACACATCCGCAATCGCCACATACAAACGCCAACCGCCGCGACGACGCTCACACAAAACGGCATCGTCAAAATCGCGCGCGTCTTCGCCGTCGATGGTGACAAACGGGAGATGACGAACATCAATGCGATGCAGCTTATCTGCCTCAGCAACTTCTGCCGGTAACACAGCCGCTTCAGCCACAACATCCTGCGGCCACACACAGGGAATACCGTGGGCTTGGATTGCCAACTCAATTTCCATACCGGGCGCCATATGATCGCCGAGCACTTGAATCACGCGGCCCATGGGCAAACGGTTTTTATCAGGCTGCTGAGTAATTTCTGCGACCACAATTTGGCCGTGGGTAGCGCCACCGTAAGCGCCAAAGGGAATCATAATATCTTGCGTGATGCGCGCATTTTCTGGGCGCACAAATTGCACACCATCCTCATTAAAAAAGCGACCGGCTAATTGCGTGGTATTGCGCGAAAGCACTTCAACAATTGCGCCCTCTTCTTTACCGCGATACTGCTCGCCAGACATGCGCACTAATACTTCATCACCATCGAACACGCGGCGCATTTGACGGTTGTGAAGGTAAATATCGTCGCCACCGTTGGCGGGAATCACAAAACCGTAACCGTCTTTATGGCCTTGCACGCGGCCGCGAATGACGTCGATTTTATCGAGTCGCAAATAAGCATCTTTGCGGTTACTGATTAATTGGCCATCGCGCGCCATGGCGATTAGGCGACGGCGCAGTGCCTCAACCTGATCTTCATCGGTGAGATTCAGAATCTCGCACATTTGCGGGTGGGTAATAGGCTCAGCGGCGCTATCGAGTAGGTCTAAAATGTACTCGCGGCTGGGGATGGGGTTTTCGTATTTTTCAGCTTCGCGGGCAGCAAAAGCATCCTTATGCGGGGTTTTACGTTTGGTCAAAGGAGATGTCCTGTTGTGGCCGATTAATATGGCCTATTTAAATAGCAAATGCGGCTAGATTACCGCCAAAAGTCTTTTGTTGATCAATGACTACAAAACTTGGTCGATCAATTATAAGTCAGACACTATGACAAACCCACAAATATAATCAGTTTGCGCGTTGACAAGCCCTAGGCCGCTATTTATAGTTCGCGGCCTTGGCCTATGGCCGAGCTGCCCAGGTGGTGAAATTGGTAGACACGCCAGCTTCAGGTGTTGGTGGCGCAAGCTGTGCCGGTTCGAGTCCGGCCCTGGGCACCAATTCACTATCCGATACAAGCCAGTATCGACCGGAAACCAGCGTAATTGCTGGTTTTTTTATGCCTGCTGATCCAGTAGAGTCCAGCTAAAACCATTGCCAGCCAACAAAATTGTTGGTACTTTCGTTGGTATCGCCAATTCGATTCAGGATGATACCAACAAATGGCAGGCCAAAAACTTACCGATGCAAGCGTCAAACAAGCCCTTTCCAGAGCTACAGATTACAAACTAAGTGATGGGGGTGGCCTGCACCTTTTGGTCAAGAATAACGGCTCCAAATGCTGGCGCTACGCCTACCGCTTTGATGGGAAACAAAAGACCTTAGCGCTTGGTGTTTACCCTACAGTGACGCTAAAAAATGCGCGTGATGCTTTGGCAAAAGCGAAAGGTTTGCTTGCCCAAGGCACCGACCCAAGCCAAGAGCGATACCAACAAAAACGACAAGCCAGCCAAACCGATACCAACACTTTTTCAGCAATCGCTCAAGAATGGTGGGAACACCAAAAAGGCACTTGGACACCCGACCACGCCAACCGCATTATTGGCAGACTCCAAACCGATGCTTTCCCCCATATCGGCAACACCCCCATCAAAGACATAAGCCCGCAAGATGTAATCGCCATTGCGCGCAAAATTGAAGCCCGCGATGCCTTGGACGTAGCCGCCCGCGTACTGCAGGACATTAGGCGTGTTTGTCGCTATGCCGTACAAACTGGCCGCCTTACTCACAACCCCGCCACCGAACTTAGCGACATTCTCAAAGGCCGCAAAGAAGAACACAGGCCATCACTACCCCGCGAAGAATTGCCCGCCTTCCTGCGCGATTTAGAAACCTATGCGGCGCGCGGGCGGCTTATCACCAAGCTAGCCATTGAATTGCTAATACTGACCTTTGTGCGCTCGGGCGAATTGTGCGGCGCAAGGTGGGAAGAATTTAATCTTGAAGAAAAACTTTGGCGCATACCTGCACAGCGCATGAAAATGAAAACCGAACACTTAGTGCCACTCTCAAAACAAGCCATACAAGTGCTTGAGCAACTGCACCCCATTAGCAGCCAATATGATTTAGTGTTTCCCTCTGAACGCAAGCGCACCGATTGCATGAGCGATGGCACTTTGCGCCTAGCCATTTATCGCCTTGGCTATGACGGCAAAACCACTGGCAAAACCCACTGTGTACCGCACGGCTTTCGCGCTACTGCCAGTTCAATTTTAAATGAGCAAGGCTTCAACCCCGATGCCATTGAGCGACAACTAGCCCACCTAGAGCGCAATGGCGTGAGAGCGGCTTACACGCACCATGCGCGCTATTTGGATGACAGAGCCAAGATGATGCAATGGTGGGCTGATTACCTAGACGCACAACGCGCACAGGGCATTAATGGCAATGTGATTGCTTTACAGTCAAGGAAAGCTAGAAATGTTTAAAAAATATGTACACACAAAACTTTATGACAGTTACTTGCTAGGTGGAACCAGTCAAACTGAATTTCCCAGTGAACGCCGACCTGTAGACTTCAACACTCTGCTAAAACACGAGGAAAATGAGCTTAAGAAGGCTCACACAAATAATGATATTAACTACGAGTGGCGTGAGTTTGAATACCACTTAAACAAGATCAAAGAGAATCCGCCTAGCAAGGAGCAATCAGAAAACGCCTACCACACTTTTTGGCTAGGTTTTTACGCTGGTTCGTTAAGCCATTTCATTAGGAGTTACGAACAACTGAACGCATTAGAAAGCATGTCTACACTGGCCGCATCTCAACGTGCAATTATCGTCCGAAATATTTGTCGCAACCAGCTCAAATTGCTTGCACAAAATCTGGCTGCGCTAGAGTGGGAAAAACCAGAACACAGCGAAACCAAAGTGACAGCCATGTCAGAAATAATTTGGAACCTTCTCATTAAAGATGGCGGAAAGGACTATGAAGATATGAGAAAGGAAGTGCCCAAAACACATGCAGGAATTAAAAGCTGGATTAGCGCAATTGCTCCAGAATTTGCAAAAAAAGGCGGTAGACCAAAAAAATAAATATGCTTATCGATCGATAAACAGTGTTTGTCGATCGACAAGGGGAATTTTTTAATCAAAAAAACTCGAATAGTCTTTCCTTGCCTCTCATCACACAGGAAAAGACGACTATGCACACACTGAAAACCACAGGTTTTTTTAGAATCAATCAAATTATTGGCGACAAGAAATCAGAACCGCCAATTCCCGCATTAATACCAATTTCACGCAGTAGCTTCTGGGCTGGAGTGAAAGAAGGTCGCTATCCGAAACCCATCAAGCTAGGGAAACGCTGCACTGCATGGCGAGTAGAGGAAATCTACGCCTACATTGAAAGCGTGGGGGTGCAAAAACCATGAGCAAAAAAAATGGCAGCACCCCAACAGGTACCACCACTAACGACAACGCCATACTACAAGAATTAATCAAAGCAAGCCAAGGCACCAGCTATTCAAAATGGCTGCGCGTGGTATGGAACAATCAAGGCATTCTGACTAATCAACTTTCAGAGCATGACCTGCAATCAAATAATCACCACAACGCCTCGCAGAAACTAAACGAACGCATTGAGCCGCTTGGGTACAAAATCATTAAGCAAATTAAAACCAAACCAAACGAATCTTGGGCATGGTTTATTAAGCCAGTTGATAATAAACCCGCCGCGCAACTCGCATTAGATTTAGATGGGGGCGCGCTGCAATGAACCGCTACCAAGTTGAAATAATTGTAGAAGTGCGAAACGTCATTACTGTTATTGCGGATGACACACATGAAGCCCTGAAACTAGCAAAACTGCAACGCGGTGAACATGGGCAACCAAGCGCCCCTGTATTCACTTACAAGCCGCCAAAGCTATTGGGGGGCATGGATGGCCAATAACCACGGCAAAATGAAAGGGCGAAAAGATGAGGGGCGTTATTGCGCCCTTCCTCACAACGTCATGGACTCAGAAAGTTTTCGTATGTTAAGTGGCAATGCAACAAAACTGCTTTTGTTTATTTATCGCCAATACAGCGGCAATAACAACGGCGATCTATCTGCGCCTTTTAGCAAAGCTGACAGCATAAATATTGGCAGCCAAA
>CAUOQW010000159.1:0-5934 GCA_963506825.1 uncultured Cellvibrio sp. | reverse complement strand
CGGATGTGTCCAATACTGGATTTCACAATAAAATCCGCACCAAGATATTTATTGATCGTCTTGGCTTTAGCTGGCGATTCTACAATTACTAAGGATTTGCCCATGTTTAAACTGTCTTTCCATTAATAGGTGGATAGATAAATAGGTGAATTCTGACGGCTTAATTGGCCGAGGAGAGTCGCAAAGTAACATCACAGACCATTATCGAGCCAATTACAGACTCCATCAGATACCCAGACGAGCTCAACAGATAATAGTTACAAGATTGCCACTTTGCAGCAAAGGTGCGCATATATAAGACCTGAAGACGCAGGGGTCAAGCGAATGTTAATATCTGATAAATAGCAAGAAGCCGCTTTGGCGCAAAAAATAGTATTAGCCGAGCTTGCGATACTTGCTATATTTATCCTTAATAATCATTGAGTTAGTTTGCCTTAACAGACCCCATCAGTTTCGCATCCAAAGCTCTTGAAAAAAAACGATTTTTTTCGGTTTCCCCTCGTTCAACTTTGTTAGGTGTTATGTTTCATGGCGGTTTTGATCGTTTTGATTGTGCTCGCGTTAGTTGCTCTCTTTATAGTCAGTGCAATCAACCGCAAGCAAGAACTGGAACAGGCCCGCAGGATGCAGCAGCGCAAACTTAAACTTCAGGTGGATGCCATTGTTGACGTAGTCAACTGCCTTGAGCAAACCATCCCTAATCATATGATTGCCAAGTATATAAATGATGAGAGCATCAGCCTCTTACAGCAGATACTTGCGCTGGAAACCGGTACCCGCACTCATATTGAAAACAGTATTCGCCATGCCTTAGCCCGCTCTGAAGAGCTCTCCAGCGCTAACAGCTATGACAGTTCCAGCTACCAAAAAGACAGCGATGCACAAATTACCCATACCCAAGTCCAGCTCAGCGAAGCTGCCGCTATGCTGCGGCATATTTGTGCGCAGGGGAAACTCAGTGATACCGAGCTGGAAGTCTTTACGAGCGAGCTCTCGTGGGCATTTTTGATGGTAAGTGTCGCGTCATTTATTGCGCAAGGCTATAAATTCTCTGCCTTGCAAGATCGCTTTTCGGCGCAAAATTACTATCAAAAAGCGCAAAATTTATTGATGGAATCACTGCACCCAGACCCGCGTCGGGTGCGTATGATTAAAGAGTTAAGCGAGATTATTGAAGGCTCCCGTAAAGGCATGAGCCGAGATTTACTGCCGGAACGCGCACTCGCAGACTAAGCTGCTCCGTCTAAAATTATGCCGCTTGTTTTAAAGCGGCAATTAAACTTAATATTTGCTGCAACACAGCTTCGCCGCCCTTTTCACTCCAATAGACGCAAACACCTTTACCACCCGCGCTGATGGCTCGAACCGACTCAGGCAATGCCTGTAAATGATCTTTTAGCACCGCTAACTCTGCACTGTTTGCCCGCGGCTCACCCTGCCACGCCCACCAGCCTAAAAAATGAATTTCATGCTCATAGCCCGTGCGCACTAGCATCAAGCTGGCAGTGTTTTGAGTTTCAATCGGCGGCGAAAAATACACTGGTGAGGGTTCAGGTGCCTCCTGCTCATCGGCCTGCTTGGGAATATTGCGTATTGAATAATGCACACCACTGGCGCGCGCCAACATTCGCATTTTTTCTTTATTCTTTTGTACCGGATCCGGACGCATCATCGCTAATGGCCCCAGAATTAATGAGACAGTAACGATTAAAATAACAATCAGCGCAATACTCATATTCTGTGTGCCTCTCTGGGAAAAATGACCGCTAGCTAGTTTGATGTTTTGTGTCTAATCTATAAGCACCAGCATCGTTTATAAGGAGTTTTTATGAGTCAAACTAACTGCCTGTATAACCATATTCTGGTTGGATTAGATTTAACGGATGAAACCCCGCAGGTGCTCGCCAAAGCGGTTCAAATTGCACGCTCGTGCAATGCCCAACTCAGCATTGCCCACGTATTAGAACCTATTACCTTTGCCTATGGTGGCGATATGCCGTTGGATATTTCTGAAGTGCAAGCGCAGCAAGTTGAGCGCGCCGAACAAGAACTGCAACTGCTCCTAAAAAGTATTGATTACCCGGTGGCACAAGAGCACGTATTAGTCGGCCAACCGGCGAGCGAATTACACTATTTAGCAGAGCAACAAGAAGCCGATTTAATTATTGTGGGCAGCCACGGGCGCAAAGGTTTTGCACTGCTATTAGGCTCCACACCCAACAGTGTTTTGCATGGGGCTACCTGCGATGTGCTCGCGGTTTATGTAGCGCCCGTTACGCAAACTGGTTAAAAATCACTAAAGCAAGCCGAATAGCAGCCAGCGCGCGAAAAGTGGATTTCCGCAGGTGTCCGCTATTCGGCTTGTTGCATATCTTCTAGCTCCGCCCACCGCTCAAAACACGCTTCTAAATCCATTTCTACTTGCGCTAAAGCCTGCAACTTTTCTTCAATCACTTTTGGCACTTGCGAATAAAAATCTGCAGCGCCTACCACCGCTTTCATTGCTTCAACTTGCTGCTCAAGCTGTTCGATTTTTTTGGGTAAATCTTCAAATTCTTTTTGCAGTTTATAACTGAGTTTTTTAGTGCGCGGTGTAGCTGCTGGTGCGGAAACTTTTGCTGTAGGTGTTTCAACTTTAGGCGCAGCCGCTTCAACTTGAGCATTATTTTTAGCAGCTTCTTCTGGCAAATCTGCCTCAGTCCATTTACCACCTTGGCGAATCCAATCGTCATAACCACCAATATATTCCAACACATTACCACGACCTTCAAAGGCGATAACACTGCTGACAATATTATTCAAAAAGGCGCGGTCATGGCTGACCAATAATACGGTGCCTGAGTAATCGGTGAGGATTTCTTCCAGTAATTCCAGCGTTTCAACATCCAAGTCATTGGTTGGCTCATCAAGCACCAAAAGATTGGCAGATTTACTAAATAATTTTGCAAGCAGAACACGATTGCGCTCACCACCCGACAAAGCGCGCAGAGGCGTTCGCGCGCGCTCACCGCTGAATAAGAAATCACTTAAATAAGAAAAAATATGTTTGGCTTTACCATCTATTTCAATAAAATCGCGGCCTTCGGAGACGTTATCCACCGCGCTTTTATCCAAATCCAACTGATCGCGCAATTGATCAAAATAAGCCACAGTTAAATTGGTGCCCAAGCGTACAGAACCAGCTTGCGGTTGCAGTTCACCTAGAATGAATTTGAGCAGCGTACTCTTTCCTGCACCATTCGCACCAACTAAACCTATACGATCGCCGCGCACAATAGTGGACGAGAAATTCTTAACGATAGGCTTATTGCCCCACGCGTAAGAAACCTCTTTCAATTCAGCAACTAACTTGCCGGAAGCCTCGCCAGTTGCCAACGCAAAATTCGCTTTACCGATAACTTCTCGGCGTTCAGCGCGCACATTGCGCAACTCTTTAAGGGCTCGCACGCGGCCTTCGTTGCGGGTGCGGCGCGCTTTAATACCTTGGCGAATCCAGACCTCTTCTTCCGCTAATTTTTTATCAAACAATTCGTTGTGGCGCGCCTCTTCTGCTAGCGCTTGTTCGCGATACACCAAATAGCTCGCGTAATCGCCACACCAATAACGCAAATGGCCACGATCCAATTCCACGATATGGGTTGCCAAGGTTTGTAGCAATGAACGGTCATGGGTAATAAACACCAAAGCACCGTTAAAATTGAGTAATTGTTTTTCCAGCCAATCGATGGCGGCGATATCCAAATGGTTGGTAGGCTCGTCGAGCAACAAGACATCGGGATCTAACACCAGTGCACGCGCAAGTGCTACGCGGCGGCGCCAGCCACCAGAAAGTTCGCGCATATATTTATCCGCAGGCAAATCCAAACGCGTTAAAATTGATTCCACTTTTTGCTGCATCAACCAGCCATCTTGCGCTTCAATATCGTGCTGCAATTTTTCCATGCGCGCCAAAACTTCATCGGTAAATTCGGTACCGTGCGCAAGGTGGTGATATTCGCTGAGCAAATCGCCCAAGCCCGGAAATGCGCAGGCAACAGAATCAAACACCAAACGATCATCGGCATCCGGCAAATCTTGCTCCAAGCGCGCAATACGAATACCGCTTTGCAAAATCACATCGCCTTTATCTAAATCCACTTCGCCCGCAATCACTTTTAACAAGCTGGACTTTCCTGCACCGTTGCGACCAATCAAACACAGGCGGTGGCCTTTTTCTACCACCAGATCAATTTGATCCAAGAGTACTTGCAGGCCGTAACTTAAATAGGCTTTTTTAATTTTAATAAGAGACATAAAATATATAATTATCCGTAGGGATGAAATTTAATTTAAAAAAAATAGTTTTGCTAAAGCCATTTTTGCTTAGCAGGATTCCGCTCAGGGCGAACGGTAAATATGAGTTACTTTTTCTTCAACAAAATCAACTTGGTGTCGCTCGCCAAATCATGTAGCAATCGCCGCTGCGGGTGAATAAGTTTGCACCAGTAACCTGCACCTAAAAACAAGAGCGATAGCCACGCAAAAAAACTGCGTTTGAGTGCCTGCGAATAATTTACTAATTGATTGGTTTTGGCATCCACCAATTGAATACGCCAGGTTTTCATGCCCAGTGTTTGACCAAATTTTTGCCAAAAATAAATATAAAAAAACATTAAAGTCGCAAGCCAACCCAAGGTAATTAACACACTGGATAACAAGCTCCAATGAATGCGTTGGCCAGCATCGGGCTGACCAAAAATCGCCACACGTAAACCTACCACCACTGCACCATAGGCAATACTTATTGCCGCTAACAACAGGCTGTCGTAAACCATGGATGCGAATATGCGTAAAAGATTAGGCGATGCAAATTCAATCGCAGTTTCGGACGTTCTTTTCATATGCATATGGGTGATTGAATATTAAATTAATGCTGGTATCGAATTAGCCAAGGATTGGCAGGATCAACTTGCTGCCCGACGCTGATCACACCCGTACCTTGCAGTGGAGCCTCTTCACGGCGCAAATAAATGGGCGTTTTATTTTCTTCATGCACGTAGGTGCCGTTGGTGGAATGATCAACCAGTACGTATTTGCCACGCCGAAAGGCGATGTGGCAATGCTCCCGCGAGCACACCGAATTATCCATACAAAGATTGACCTTATTGAAATCGCGTCCAATGGAAAAAGGGGTTTGATCCGGCAAAATGCTGATCGACTGCTCGCCCATTTTCAGGGTCAATTGGAAGTTGGATACAAAACGAGTGACATCGTGGATAGGCATAACCCGGGTGGAGAAATCGTTCTGCTGGGAGGTCTCCCAAGCCAAGCGGTAAATAATCGTTTTTTGGTTATCGCCTTTGATATTTACGCGGTCGAATAGCTGGCATTGATGCATAAGCGTCGCATCAAGCTCATCGATAACACCTTGCGTGAGCACTATTTGATTAGCGCGCGCGATATGGGCAACAAAAGCCGCATCGTTAACCGTATCGCCAAAGGCATCATTTGGGGTAACCACTGTATCGCCAAAGGCGATGCCGATACGAATCCCCAAACCTATATCCGCAAATTCGCGACTGGAACGCTGCTGAATTGCAATAGCCACAAGGCACGCGGTGCTGGCGCTGTCAAAGCGCGCCATAACTTCATCGCCAATCGTTTTTACCACTGTGCCTTCATGCACAATGGTGGTGGCGGCCATATGACTAACCACATCGTCCACAATGGCTTTCGCCTCCTGATTACCAAGCTGCTTATAGAGCGCAGAACTGCCGGAAACATCGGCAAACATAATGGCTTGTGGGATATTTTGGTTAAGCATGACGGCTACTTGAGGATATTATATGTGCGAATTCTAACAGGGTCCGACACTTAATAAATAACACCCCAAAGAATAACGCAAAAAAAACGAAGTTTGCCCTCTGTTTCAGCCAACAAAACCAGCACTAAGGG
>CAUOQW010000158.1:0-5986 GCA_963506825.1 uncultured Cellvibrio sp. | reverse complement strand
GGTTGTCATATTGGCGATAAGGATGCGCTAGATCGCATTCGCACTATGCGTAAGTTGGATAAAGACCACAATTTCACGCTTATGTGTCGTGATCTCTCAGAGCTTGCGACCTATGCACGGGTTGATAACGCCGTTTATCGTCTTATCAAAAATCACACGCCGGGTGCTTATACTTTTATTCTGGAAGCTACGGCAGAAGTGCCGCGCCGATTAATGCACCCCAAGCGTAAAACCATAGGTCTGCGCGTGCCCGATAATCCAATTGCCTTGGCATTATTGGCAGAGTTGGGCGAGCCCATTATGACCAGCAGTTTATTGATGCCAGGCGAAGAATACCCAATGACGGATCCCTACGATATGCGCGGGCCTTTAGAGCATTCGGTGGATTTGATTATTGATGGCGGTTACTGCGGTTTAGATCCAACAACCGTTATAGACTTAACGGGTGATGCGCCTGAATTGATCCGCCAAGGTAAGGGCGATTTTTCGCCTTTCGCGTAAGGTTTTTCTTTAACCCAGAAACAAAAAAACCAGCCGTGAAGCTGGTTTTTTGCGTTTTGGAGCAAGGTCACTACACTTTTTTCACGAACTCCGATTTTAGCTTCATAGCGCCAAAACCATCAATCTTGCAGTCAATGTCGTGATCACCATCGACCAAACGAATGTTTTTCACCTTAGTGCCGACTTTAACGGACGATGATGTGCCTTTGACTTTCAGATCTTTGATTACGGTAACTGTGTCGCCATCTTGCAGGATATTGCCGTTGGCATCTTTAAATACTTTAGTGGATTCGCCAGATGCAGACTCGCCAGCAGGCCATTCATGGGCGCATTCAGGGCAGATCAAGAGGCTGCCATCTTCGTAGGTGAATTCAGATTGGCATTTGGGGCAGGGGGGTAAAGCGGTCATTAGGTAGTCCTGAAAATTCGGGGGCAAAATAAAGAGCCCTGATAAAGAGTATGGGCATTATATATCCGCTCACACCTCGTCGGCAGCCTTGGGTGCGTAGCTGTTGAAGGATTTGGTGGGATTATCCTTCAACAGGCTTGGGATTAGGGGAAAATTCACCTTAAGTTAACAATCGTTACGCCATAGGTGTCTTGCCAGTACCTATATGGCTATAATGCCCGACTCATTTACGGGCACTGCCCGCTAAAATCTAAAGATCGGGTTGTGTAGTGAATTCATCCAGCGAAGAAAATAGCGATTTTGCTTTGGTTGCAGAGCCTTTAGAGCCTGCAGCTAGCGTTGCAGCAGCTCAGGAGCCTATTGCTGAAGAAGCAACGATGGTCACTGATGCCCACTCGCGCCCCACTCAAGGTGAAATGCCCTTCGCCATGGTTCACGGCAAGGCTTATACCCAGTTACCGCAAGATTTGTATATACCGCCGGATGCGTTAGAAGTCTTTTTGGAGGCTTTTGAAGGTCCGCTGGATTTATTGCTCTATCTGATTCGCCGCCAGAATATCGATATTTTGGATATCAACGTCTCCGAAATCACCAGCCAATATATGGCTTATGTAGATTTGATGGATTCCAGCCAATTCGAGTTGGCTGCAGAGTATTTGGTTATGGCCGCGATGTTGGCCGAAATTAAATCGCGCATGTTATTGCCGCGCTCGAGCGAAGAAGCTGAGGAAGAGGACGATCCACGGGCATCGCTGATTCGTCGTTTACAAGAATACGAACGCTTCAAGCAAGCTGCGGAAGATATAAATGCAATTCCACGGATTGGCCGCGATATTTATCAAGCATCGGCGCAAGCGCCAGATCGCAGTTTGACGCGGCTTGATCCCGATGTGGAGTTACAAGAATTACTGCTGGCACTGTCGGAAGTATTGCGTCGTGCCGATATGTTTGAAAGTCACCATGTGTCTAAAGAAAAGCTTTCTACCCGTGAGCGTATGGCGCAAGTGTTGGATACGCTGGCGCACAACCATTTCGTCCCCTTTGTGAGTTTATTTAAAGTAGAAGAGGGGCGTTTGGGTGTGGTGGTTACTTTTCTAGCCGTCATGGAATTGATTAAAGAGTCGCTGGTGGAAATTGTGCAAAGCGAATCCTTTGGCCCTATTCACGTAAAAGCAAGAATGCAATGACAGACGAAAATCTAACAATAGAAGAAAATCTCGAATCTGAAGAAATCGGTGCAGAAGATGCAGCCAGTGCCGCTGATTTGCGAGAAGAAGCGGGTGAGCCCGCAACCGTTGCGGTAACCCAGCAGCCGGTTGATAAAGCTATGCTGCGAAAAATTGTGGAAGGTGCAATTTTAGCTGCGGCTCAGCCCATGACAGTTTCGCGCATTTTAGAATTGTTTGATGAAGAAGTTGCTCCCGCGAAAGATGAAGTGCTTGCTGCGCTGCAAGATATTCAAGCGGACAACGCCGAGCGCGGTTTTGAATTAAAAGAAGTTGCTTCCGGTTGGCGCTTTCAAGTGCGTGAAGAAACCGCACCTTGGGTGAATCGCCTGTGGGATGAAAAGCCGCAAAAATATTCGCGTGCTTTGTTGGAAACCCTGGCCTTAATTGCCTATCGTCAACCTATTACTCGCGGCGATATTGAAGAGATTCGCGGTGTGGCTGTTAGCTCGCACATTATGAAAACCTTGATGGAGCGCGATTGGGTGAAAGTAGTCGGTCATCGTGATGTTCCCGGTCGTCCATCGCTCTATGCAACAACACGCCAATTTTTGGATTATTTCAATTTAAAAAATCTGGAAGATCTGCCTTCGCTCAGTGAAATTCGCGATTTGGATGAACTGAACAATGTGCTCAATCTGGGCGATGAAGAAGGTCTTGGCGAAAAAGACGATGAAGTGATTGCCGATGCTCCTGTAGAAATTATTGCAGAAGTACCAGTAGATGTTGAGCTGGAAGAATTTGTGGATGGTGAAGAAGCATTTGTCGATGCTGACGACGAAACTATCGTTTTAAAAGATACTATCGTTGATATTGATGAAGAGGTTTCACCGCAAGCAGGTACAGAAACAAATGCAGAATCGAATGCGGAATCCGCGCTAGATGAAGATGAAAATACAAATGAGGAAACTAGCAAGGCTTAAGCAATAACTGCTTAGCCCTGTAACACTATATGGTGAAGAAAACTAACCACCCCACTTTTGATGGCGCATCAAAAGGTGACGATTCTAAAAGCAAAAAAGCTGGCAACAGCAATTCTGCTAGCACGAATCGTGACAAACCCGCCAAGGCTGTGAAGCCAGCGATTGCCGAATATTTTGCGGCAGCTACTGAAAAAGCCTCACGTAAAAAAGCTGCCGATACATTTTCGGCTGAGTTTAAAGCTAAGCATTCATCCAAAAGAAAACCTGAGTTAATCGAGCGCGAAGCGCGTGCTGAGAAGTTTGGCGATAAAAAAACCGCCAAACTAAATCATGCAGTCGTTTCGGATGAGAGTGAAGCCGTTGACGCTGGCGATGAAAAGTTACAAAAAGTTCTCGCTCGCGCCGGTATAGGCTCGCGCCGCGAAATGGAGCGGGCGATTGAAGCGGGTCAAATTAAAGTTAATGATCGCATCGCTAAACTCGGCGATCGTGTAACGCCAGACGATAAAATTTTCGTTGATGGCAAACGTGTTGTTCTGCGTACCGAAGCAACTCGCCGTCGCGTGATTTTGTACAACAAGCCAGAAGGTGAAATCTGTTCGCGTTCAGATCCAGAAGGCCGCCGTACTGTTTATGACGGTCTGCCACATTTAAAAGGTGAGCGTTGGATTTCAATCGGTCGTTTGGATTTCAATACCAGCGGTTTGTTGCTATTCACTAACGATGGTGAATTGGCAAATAAATTAATGCATCCATCATCGGTTATTGACCGAGAATACCTCGTGCGTATTCAAGGTAACGTAGATGACGAAATGAAAAGCGCTCTGTTAGAAGGTGTATTGCTAGATGACGGTGTTGCACGTTTTACCGATATAGTTGATGGTGCGGGCGAGTCGCGCAACCGTTGGTTCTATTGTGTGGTAATGGAAGGCCGCAATCGCGAAGTGCGTCGTCTGTGGGAGTCGCAGGGCGTAAAAGTCAGTCGTCTAAAGCGTGTGCGCTATGCAAATATTTTTATTCCATCGCACGTGCGTGTAGGTCAGTGGACTGAACTGAGCGAAAATGAAATCGCGGATTTGTGTTTAACCGCAGGTTTCGATAAAGATACGCACACCAAGTTGATGCCACCCTCGCGTGATGAAAAAAGCCAGCGTGCGCGCCATGAAAACAAATTGCGTGCCGCATCAGCTCCACCTCGCAGAGCAAAACCTGCACCGCGTAAGCCAAAGCCTGAATAGCGTTTAATAAACGTAAATAAAAAAGCCGGATTAGCAAAAATACTAATCCGGCTTTTTTATTCTGCAGACTCCCTTCTTAAATAAATCATTCGAGGCTATAGAGATTTAACTAAACGCCAACAGCATCGCTCAAATCTCTTACACAATTTCTGCCAGCTTGTTTAGCGCGATAAAGTGCTTTATCTGCGCGCTCAAATAAATCACTAATATGTTCTTTTTGGCCGGAGGCGCGGGTGCCAATACCAATGCTGACGCTGGGTCGAATCTTGGCGGTGCCTTTTTCTATTTCAAGAAAGTTTATTTCTCGGCGCAGGCGCTCAGCGATTATGTGAGCACCCATTTCACTGGTTTTGCGCAGCAATACCACAAATTCTTCGCCGCCGTAACGGAAGCTTATATCGCTTTCGCGGCATACGGCTTCAATAGTGCTCGCAATTTCTTGTAAAACTTGATCGCCTGCACCGTGGCCATATTGATCGTTAATTTTCTTAAAGTGGTCAACATCTACCATCAACACGGAAAGTTCGTAATGGTGACGCTCGGCCAGCTGAAGTTCGCGGCGAAGAGCATTGTCTAGTGCTGCGCGGTTACCCAAGTGGGTGAGAGGGTCAAGTAACGCGAGTTGCATGGCCGATTGATAGCGCAATGCATTGCGTAAAGGGTAAACCAATGCCCCTAACAATATCTCCAAGGTGCTGAGTTCACTTTCTATAAAACGCTTGCTGCGATTAAAAATGATCTCACCCAAATAGCCTTCATCAGTAGTGAGGCGATAGTCGCAATGGTGGAGTGCATCGCGGCCCAGCTTGGTAATGTCTTTATTATTGGCAAAGCGGAACTGAATGCCGCCCATAGGAATAATGGTTTGCAGGTGTTTGAAGAATATCGCGAGCACATCGTTAGGCTCCAGCGACATTTGCAAAGCTTGGATAAGCTTAGCTCTGGCCTCAATTTCCTGTTCAGGAGTCATGGGTGCACTGTAGCCAAGGGGGATTGCTTGGGTGCCGGTTAACATAGTCATGTCCCGCATAATTTTATACCTGATTTAGATGTTTATTTTCAGCGGTAGGGCTCATACCCGCACTGAATAAAAATTGTCCTTCTAAGAGGTGTTTAGCGAAATGCGTGCCAGTTCACAATTAAAAAATTAAACCTATGAAAATCATTATGTTATGTAATTTTATTAATGTTATATGTGCAGAATTTAGACAGAAAAACGGCAAATATCTGTTTGAGTTTTCGGCAAGGCTTTGCCGTTAGCCAAAAAATTGGCGTTGTAAATCTCTTCTTGCGGGGTTTGGGGTGGGATGCGAGATTAAAAAACAATCAGGGCTTGCCGGGCTTTAACAGCTCTTTTGGGCGGCTCTGCGGCTCCTTGAGGGGGAGTATTTCGGAGCTACTAAAAAATGCCTATCTGCAGGCTATTGTGGTAGTATTGCGGCCTTTATTTTGGCATGGGAAAGGGTCCCTAAAACGCTCTTTTTTTAGCCATTCATAGATTACTTTTTTAGTTACTTGGCAGTTACCATAACAAAGACTTAATAACCAAAGCCTTATTTAAAAGGAAAGCTGTATTCCCATGGTCGAATTCGCAAAAGAAATTTCACCGGTAAGTATTGAAGACGAAATGAAGCAGTCCTACCTCGATTACGCCATGAGCGTAATTGTAGGGCGTGCATTACCCGATGT
>CAUOQW010000157.1:0-6029 GCA_963506825.1 uncultured Cellvibrio sp. | reverse complement strand
CACCAGTAATGGCATGGCCTTGGGTACGCTCTGTGTCGTTGATTACCAGCCGCGCAGTTTGTCGCACGAGCAAATCAATTCACTGAGAGCCCTATCGCGTCAGGTTGTACAGTTATTGCGTTTGCGCTCTGCGCACGATGTAATTCAACAAAACGAAAAATTGTTAGGCAGCTTGTTGAGTAATTTCCCCGGCGCGGCTTATCGCTGTGAAAATAATTCGGCTTGGACAATGCATTATTTAAGTGATGCAGTTAAACAATTAACAGGTTATCCCGCATCAGATTTTTTAATTGATAGTGGTCGCAGCTTCACCGATATTACTCATCCCGATGATGTAGAGCGCATTCACGCTGAAGTGCAGCGTGCAGTTGCAAAGCGCGCTGCTTTTGATATTCAGTATCGTATTCAACGCGCCGATGGCGACTGGCGCACTGTGCAAGAAATTGGGCGTGGCGTGTATAACTTGCTCGGCGACGTTGAATTTTTGGACGGTTTTATTTGGGATATTCAAAACCGTATTGATAGTGATAATGACCGGCTGGTAACCGCCACCAAACTTTCCCAATTGTTTGAAATGGCACCTATAGGTATTTTACAAGTCAATGAGAATGCGGAGCTGGTTGATAGTAACCCGGAATTCAATCGCATGATGGGCTATAGCGGTACGGAATTAATCGGCATGAGCTTTTTAAGTTTGACGCCGGAAGCCGACTGGGAAAAAAGTCGCCAAGCTATTTTGGAGTTAAAAAATACCGGCCGCTTTGGCCCTATAGAAAAACATTATCGCCATAAAAACGGTGATTTAATTCCGGTTGAAGTGAGTGGTTCAATTATTAAAATTGGAGAGAGCGGCGCACAATGCTGGTGGACCTTGGTTAAGGATATCCGCGAACAAAAACGTATTGAGCGAATGAAGAGCGAGTTTATTTCCACTGTTAGCCATGAGTTGCGCACACCTTTAACCTCTATTTCTGGTGCTTTAGGCTTAATTGCCAGCAATCTCTTGGGCGAATTGCCCGAAAAGGCAAAAGGCATGGTAGATATCGCCTATAAAAATAGTCAGCGATTGAGTTTTCTTATCAATGATTTGCTGGATATGGAAAAATTGCTCGCGGGTAAAATGTTATTTGATTGCCGCACGCAAGCCGTATTACCCTTAGTGCAACAAGCGCTCACTGAAAATTCGACCTATGCGGATAAATATTCCGTCAAGTTTGTGTTAAAGGATGAGTCTGGCGGTGCATTTATTCATGTGGATGAGTTTCGTTTGCAACAGGTACTTAATAATTTTTTAAGCAATGCCGCTAAGTATTCTCCACAATTTGGCACGGTGGATATTGAATTAACAACGGAAGGGGATTGGTTGCGAATTTCTGTCCGCGATAGTGGCCCCGGGATTGCAGATGAATTTAAGGTTCATATGTTTCAAAAGTTTTCGCAAGCCGATTCCTCCGATAGTCGCCAAAAAGGTGGTACGGGTTTGGGGTTAGCCATTAGCAAAGAATTGGTGGAACGTATGGGAGGCTACATCGGCTTTGAGAGCCAATTGGGGCAGGGAACTTGTTTCTTTGCCGAGTTTAAATGCGTAGCTATTTAGCTCGACGCTAAGGCGTTAATTTTATGTTGGCGAGAGATTGCCCCGATATTTATTTGTGCTCAATTTTTGCATAAAAGATATGAGTTGCTAACCTTATCATTATTAATAAGCGCTTAAAGGATGTAGATATGACCGCTCCATTAGATAAAATTTTATACGTAGAAGATGATCCGGATATTCAAGCCATCGCGGTTATGGTGCTGGATGCTATCAGCGGTTTTAACCTTGAGCCTTGTTCATCCGGTGCGGAGGCTCTGCGCAAAGCGGTGGCTTTTAATCCAGATTTGATTTTATTGGATGTCATGATGCCGGGAATGGATGGCCCGGAAACCTTGCAAGCGCTGCGCAAATTGCCGGAGCTTGCTACTACACCGGTGGTGTTTATGACGGCAAAAGTACAGCCGCAAGAAGTGCAAGGTTATTTAGAGTTGGGTGCGGTGGGTGTGATTGCAAAGCCTTTTGACCCTATGACGTTGGCAGATCAGTTGCGCGAGATTTGGGCGAAGGTCGTGCGCGAAGGCTTGTAAGAAAAATACTCAGCCGGTCCACAGTTCATCCAAATTGCGAAAGCCCCAATCTTCTGGTGATTCACGGCCAATAATTTTTTCTTTGCCGATTAATTTCGATAAATCCAAAGTTTCCTGCAAAATAGGTGTTTTCATTTTGGCCGAAAAAAACACTTTGACTTTAGGTGTAAGTAGCGATGTTTCACTCTGCTCAGTCACCACGCCCAAGCGTCCGCTCTCCAAACGAACCAGCGAACCTGTGGGATAAATACCTACGGTTTTTACAAACGCTTGGAATACCGCCTCATCAAAATGTCCCTTGCTCCACTCTGCCATTTTGCGAATAGACTCCGCGGGAGACCAACCTTTTTTGTAGGGTCGATTCGACGTAATCGCATCGTAAACATCGCACACAGAACCCATTTTAGCGAAGAGGCTAATGGTATCGCCGGATAGTTTGTGTGGATAACCGCTGCCGTCCACTTTCTCGTGGTGATGTAAAACCACATCCAACACCATGGGGCTTACCAAGGGGTTGTCCATTAAAATACTTGCGCCGATTTGTGGGTGCGATTTAATGGTGGTGAATTCTTCGTCAGTCAGTTTGCCGGGCTTATTGAGGATTTTATTGGGAATACCCATTTTGCCCAAGTCGTGTAGCAAACCTGCCAAGCCGCACTCGCGCATCATATCTTCATCTAATTCAAGTTGGCGAGCCAAGGCAATCATGAGTGCGCACACGGCCACTGAGTGCATGTAAGTATATTCATCGGCGTTTTTTAAGCGGGCGAGGCTAATCAGTGCATGGGGTTGACGCAAGACCGACTCAGAAATTTCCTCCACCAATTCTTGCGCTTGTGCAACTTCAATGGCGTTGCCCATACGCGCATCATTGAACATGCTAATGACTGCAGCTTTTGCTTTATTGCATATTCGTCGTGCATTTTTTATCTCTTCATCCATGCTGGTTTTTTCAATGCGTTTTGCGCGCGCGGCTTCGCGCAACATTTTTTCAGTTTCATCTTCAATATCAGACACACTTTTACCGGCGACTATTTCATCGGCATCCAAACCTTTATCGGTATTAATCCATACTTCTTTAATGCCGCTTTTAATCAGGCTTTCAAGATCGTGGTTTTCTTCTAGCAGAAATTTGGTTTTAAAGAAGGGGTGTTCCATCCAAGAGCCGCAGAGTTCAGTAATGAACATTCCCATACGAACATCTTTGACGGCAATACGTTTTAGCATTGAACACTTGCCTCAAAATTGGATGTGATGCCTAGCGGCAGGGCGAGTGCCTGCCGAACCTAAGTTTATAGTTTCCAGTATAGGTGAGCTTTATGGTGGGCTTAGATTATTTAAAACTATTTAAGCGGCATTTAATCTAGATCAAAAACGGAGGCCTTGGTTAGCTGTCGCGCTTGCGCCAAGGCGTCGTGCAGTGGCAGTGGCTTACCGAAATAAAACCCCTGGGCATCGCTACAACCGCAAGTGCGTAAAATTTCTGCCTCCAATTGCGACTCAATACCTTCGGCGGTAGTCTCCAATGACAGTGCCTCAGCCAATTGGATAATCGCGTTCACAATGGCGAGTGCGCTGGTGTCTTGACTGAGTGCGCTCACAAATGAGCGATCAATTTTAAGTTTGTTGAGCGGAAAGGTGCGCAAATAGGCAAGCGATGAATAGCCTGTCCCAAAATCATCAAGCGCAATACGTACGCCTAATTGACGCAGGGCGGTCAGGGTTTCCTGCGCGGAAATATTGTCGTGAATTAACAGCGATTCGGTAATTTCCAACTCCAGCCGCGCAGGTTCCAAGCGGCTAACTTGCAGCGCCCAGCGCACCACGTCAATCACATTACCTTCGCGAAATTGCACAGCAGAAAGGTTGACGGCAATGCGCCATTTCTCTGGCCATTTAGCGGCATATTTACAAGACTCCACTAATACCCAAGTCCCTATAGGAATAATTAAATTAGATTCTTCGGCGAGGGGAATAAATTGCGCGGGTGAAATTAATCCCAGCTCTGGGTGGTGCCAGCGAATTAAGGCTTCAAAGCCAATGACTTCTTGCGTCGCTAATTTTATTTGCGGCTGAAAAAACAATTCAAATTGGCTGATTATAGGTGTTTGTGGCCAGACTAAATCTTCGCTGAAATTTTTATTTAAAAGTTTGTTGGTGGCAGCATGTTCTTCCAAGGCCGCGCGCATATCGTTTAACAAATGTAATTTTTTTTGCGCAACAATCTCCATCCCGGGTTCATAAAAGCGAAACGTATTTCGCCCCGCAAATTTAGCGGCATAGAGTGCCATATCGGCATTTTTTAACAGGGTTTCGGTATCTCTGCCGTGATCGGGCGCTAAAGCAATACCGATGCTACAGCCGATAGGTAAGTTTTTGCCATTGATGACACAGGGCACCATAAAGGTGTTGAGTACCCGTTGCGCAAGCTGTGCCGCTTGCGTAGCTGAATCTTCCCCAGGACTAATAATCGCAAACTCATCGCCGCCTAAACGTGCGAGTAAATCATTGCTGCGTACGGTTTTGAGTAAACGCTGCGCCACGTTTTTTAATACCAAGTCCCCCACGCCGTGACCGAGCGAATCGTTCACATTTTTAAAATTGTCTAAATCTAAAAAAAATAAGGTGAAGGCACTGAATTGATTTTGTTTTTTTAACAAGTCTAATTGCATATAAAAGCAATGGCGATTGGCAAGATTGGTGAGCGAATCCACATTGGCCAAGCGGCGCATTTCCAACTCGGCATTGCGCTTGTGAGTAACGTCGGAACCCACTCCGCGCCAGCCAATAAATTGATCTTTGTTATTGAATAAAGGCTTTGCCGTGAGTTGCCACCAGTGGCGTTCACCGCGAATTAAAATGGGCACTACCAATTCCCTAAATGGCTCTTGGCGTTGTAAATGTTGTTCGAGTTGCGCAATAGCGGTGTTCTCTACAAGTTCGCTATGCGCGTAGGTGGCGTCAAATAATTGTGTGAATGGCATGTGCGTTAAGGCTGTCGTGCGCTGGCCGAGCAGGGTCGCCAGTTTTTGCGAGGGATTGCGTAACACACCGTGGTGATCTAACTCCCATAGCCAATCGCTGGTGTGAGATTCAAAATCGTGTAGCAGCAGGCTCACCAATTGCTGCTGGTGCGCGGCTTCTGCTTCCGCCATTAGGCGCGCGCCAAAGGTTTTTGCCGTTGACACCACCGCCGAGCAAACAATGAAAGAGTAAAGCAGCAGCAATAATGCTAAATCCCAATTCTGGGCGATGCCATCTATCAGTAATGCCACCTCGCAACCAAGGCCAACTAACAATACGTAAGCGACCGCCGCTTGCGGCACAGTCGATAACGCGAACCCGCCTGCGCACAGCATGCCCACACACACCGAAACGAGCAGCAGGGTGAGGTGAGCGTCAGCGCTGTTGAACACTAAAATGGGTAATAACGCCCAAATTACACCGAGCGCCGCCGCATGTTGAGTGGCGCGTGTTAGCGCACGGGTAGAAACGCGTTCTGGCGCAGGGTGTTTGCGCTGCAATAACCAAGCGCGCGTACCCTTATAAATAATGCAGCCCAACAGCGCTGACCACAGCGCCACATAATGAAACCCGGGTGAAGCATAAAAAATAACCAGCAGCGCCACAGCGTTTACCGCATTGGCAAGCATAGTGAGTGGGGTTAAACGCAGAATGGAACCGATTTGCTGGGCACGAAAGCCAGCCGCGACCGCAGGCTCAGCCTCATATATGCGGAAATATGCACTCAAGGCACGACTTAAATAGCGCCAGCGTTTGGTGAAATAATCCATCGAATATTCACGCGGTCTAAGGGAATTCAAACGGTTGAACACGGGCAATATTGTTGGAGTCGTGAGGCCGCGTGTCGTAATACATGCAGCAAAAAATAGCCGCATCTGCTT
>CAUOQW010000156.1:0-6071 GCA_963506825.1 uncultured Cellvibrio sp. | reverse complement strand
TCCAGGTAAAGCCAGCATGAATACCTGCTAAGGGGCCTAGGTTATTCGGGTAGACATCGGGCACTACAGGCAAACGGGTTCGTGCAAAGCGCAGGCTGTTACCGTTGGCATTGAGCAGAAGTTGGCCCACTTGCGGCTGTGCGCGGTCAATGGTGCGCTGTAACAGGGTTTTGCCTGCACGCGGCAGCAAACACTTATCTCCACCGCCCATACGGCGGGCAAGGCCGCCAGCGAGGATCATACCTACTACTGATTCGGAAGCTTTCATACGTAATTAATAACACCCAGTGTGAGCCAATAAGTATGCCTCCTCCCATATACGCTCATGAAGACGATATGGATGTGCAATGAGCAGGCTGGCGTATAAATTTACATTTCTATTTATCTAGTTTAGCTGTTCGTTGCTAATGCGCCTAAAGATTTTACTTTTCCTATCCTAAAACGCTAAAAATAAATAATGGTAAAAACTATCGCAATTATAACAATAATTGATTTTGCTAATCATTGCCTTTTGGCTAGGATTAAGTCTGTACTTTTAAGTAAACCTCAATGAGAAACTAAGGAGACTCACTATGACCGATACCCTTTTAACCACCTCTGCGGGCGCACCGGTAGCCGATGACAACAACAGCATCAGCGTTGGTCCGCGTGGTCCTTTGACATTCGATAACCACTATTTGTTCGAAAAATTAGCGCACTTTAACCGTGAACGTATTCCAGAGCGCGTGGTACATGCCCGCGGCACCGGTGCCTACGGTCACTTCACTCTTACCAAGAGTTTAAGCGAGTATACGATTGCGGATTTCTTGCAAAAGGTCGGCGAAAAAACGGAAGTCTTTTTGCGCTTCTCTACCGTAGGAGGGGGTCAGGATTCCAGCGATTATGCGCGCGACCCACGCGGTTTCGCGGTCAAGTTTTATACTCGCCAAGGCAATTACGATATTGTCGGCAACAACACGCCGGTGTTCTTTTTGAATGATCCGATCAAGTTTCCGGATTTTATCCATTCGCAAAAGAAGAACCCGCAAACCAACTTGCCAGACCCAGCGGCCGCCTTTGAGTTTTGGGCAAATCACCCACAGTCACTACACCAAATGACCATCTTGATGTCGGATCGGGGGATTCCCTTGTCCTATCGCCATATACACGGTTTTAGTTCGCACACCTTGAGCCTGTGGAATGAGAAAGGCGAACGCTACTATGTGAAGTGGCACTTTAAAACCAATCAGGGCATCAAAACCTTGACCGGCGAAGAGGCCGCCAAAATGCCAGCCTTTGGCGCACAGCAAGATTTGGTCGATGCGATTAATCGCAGCGATTTCCCCAGTTGGGCAGTGAAAATCCAAATTATGACCGAGGCGCAAGCCGAGACTTACCATATCAATCCGTTCGATTTAACCAAAGTTTGGCCGCACAAAGATTTCCCGTTAATCGAAATTGGTCAGTTGGAGTTGAATCGCAATGTGCAAAACTATTTTGCCGAAACCGAGCAGTCAGCCTTTGCACCAAGCAATTTGGTTCCCGGTACCGGTGCATCGCCGGATAAAATGCTGCAAGCGCGTTTGTTGGCCTATCAGGATGCGCACCGTTACCGTGTAGGCGTGAATCACAACCAGTTGCCGGTGAATGCGCCACGCTGCCCTGTGAATCACTACCAGCGCGATGGCGCAGCCGCTGGTTGCCCATTTGGTCACGGCAATCAAGCGCAAACCAGCGGGGCAAACTATTTCCCCAATGATCGTGCACTGCAAGGATACCCAGCACCTAATCCAGCGTTTAAAGAACCACCCTTGCGTTTGAGCAATGCGGTTGCGGATAGATACGATCAATTGAGTGAAGATTATTATTCGCAGGCGGGGGATTTGTTCCGTTTGATGAGCGATGATCAAAAAGCCCAGTTGACCAGCAATATTGCGGGCGGTTTAAAGCAGGCGAATAGCTCTATTCAAGCACGTATGTTGGCGCAGTTTGAGAAGGCCGATCCGGATTATGCTGCGCGTATAAAAGCATTGTTGTAATCGTTTTAGTGGAACCACTTAGAAACACCTCCTGCACTAAACGGGAGGTGTATTTATTTTCCTCGCCGTAACATCTTTATATTCCCATTCAATCTCTATAGCATCGCATCGGCCTAGCTGTTGGTAAACGCTAGGCTTTGCGACTCTTTTGCTTTTCACATCAGCGAAGAAAACCATAACAATAACCTGACCGCTCTAAATGCAATCACTGAAGCGGAACGATCTGTACAAGGACAAAGGAAGATGAGTGTTGTAACTCTGCAATCGTGCCGTTTTTGGGTGCTCTACTTGGCTGCCGCTTTCATCGCAACCTTGGCAGCATTTCAGTTGATGTTTAACAGCATGCCGGTGCTAAAAGTCGATATCGAATTTTCGCGCGCAGAGGCAGTAGCGGTTGCTGCACAATTTCAGCAAAAGCAATTTCCCGATCTTAAAACCGAACGTAGTGCTGCTGTATTTGTTAGCAACCGCGGCTTGCAAAACTATGTAGAGCTGGAAGGCGGTGGGGTAAATGCCTACAAAGCGCTGATTAATAATGTGGATGCCATGTCGCACTATTGGAAAGTGCGTAGCTTTGCCGAGAGCCAAGAGAAAGAGCTGACCAGCACCTTTAGTCCTAAGGGCGTACCCCTATCATTTTGGTTGACGATTCCCGATCAAGAGCCAGGTGCCGCTTTAGAGGAAACTGCTGCCCGCGAGATTGCAGAGCGAGGTGCGCGCGAGTTTTTGGGAGATCGCTTCAATGCCTATAAACCTTTTGAATCAGTGGTTCGTCGCCAAACTACAGGCCGTACAGATTACAGTTTTACCTACGAGCACGAATCGCTCAAGTTAGCTGAGGCACGCTTTCGCTTAGTGCTCAAAGTCGCGGGCGATAAATTGGTCGGCATTGATACTCTGAGCCATATCCCTGAAGCTTTTGATCAACGTTTTGATGAAATGCGCGCGGTGAATAATAACATTAGCCAAATTGCCAATTATTTAATGCTGGGTTTACTCGTTTTGGGTGGCTTGGTGGGGGGTGGTATTTGGCTGCACAGACGCCATCAGCTGCGCTGGAAACCTGCGTTCTTGCTGGCAGTTATAGTCGCTACCGGGCTTTCGGCGAGCGTTATCAGCAACTTGCCGATGAGTTGGATGAGTTACGCCACCACGGTTTCAGCTAATAACTTCTTGCTACAACAAGTGGTTGGCGCAGGCATGGTATTGCTGGGTTATACCTTGGGCTTTACGCTCATCTATTGTGTGGCTGAAGGATTATCGCGTATGGCTTTTGCGGGCCACCCTAGGTTGTTTGATTTCTTTCGAAAGCCAGTAGCGGCATCGCCAGAGGCTATGGGGCGAGTATTAGGCGCCTATGGTTGGGCAGGCTTCTTCTTGCTCTATGCTATGGCATTTCAACTGATTAGCCGAAACTTTGGCTGGTGGTCGCCCACAGATACCGAAACAGACCCCAATATTCTTGCCAGTTTACGTCCAGCTTTAGGGCCAATCTTCCAGGCATTACAAGCGGGCACTTGGGAAGAGTGCTTGTTCCGCGCCGTACCACTCGCCTTGGCGGCAATTATTGGCAAACACTTTGGCGTTCGCACGCCGCTGATTCTGGCGACCTTGGTGTTGCAAGCACTGATCTTCGGCGGCGCACACGCTAATTACGCCAACTTGCCCGGCTACAGCCGTCTGGTGGAGTTGTTTATTCCCTCGATTGCTTTCGGCGTGTTGTATCTGCGCTTTGGTTTGGTAATAGGGATGCTTACGCACTTCCTCTACGACCTCGTGCTTATGAGCTTGCCGATTTTCTTATCCAATGACCCCAGTCTGTTGATCGACAAAGTTTTAGTGATACTGGCAGGCATGGCGCCTCTGTTGATACTGTTGTGGGCGCGCTATAAGTCAGGTGCAGCACTGCCCTTGGCCGATGAATGGCGCAATGGTATTTCTGTTGATGTTATTCCTGAGGAACAGACTCATGAAGTGCACGCCCAGACAGAGCCGCACCCTGCTCATGAAAGCCTATCCGTAAAACCGTTATCGCCCAGTATCAAGCTATTCCTTCCAATGGTGATTGTCGCGGTTATCGCTATGTTCATGGCTTGGCGTAAACCGCCGGAAATCAATTGGCCGCAATACACCATTGATCGCCCTCAAGCTAAGGCAATGGCTGAGGCTGAGTTGGTCAAACATGGCGCCAAGCTTGAGGGGGAGTGGCACTCAACAGTTATGACCCATAGTGGCTGGCGTCAGCCCATGGATTTCGTATGGCACGAAACCGATAAACCAACCTTTGAAAGTC
Source organism: uncultured Cellvibrio sp. (assembly GCA_963506825.1). Lineage (GTDB taxonomy): Bacteria > Pseudomonadota > Gammaproteobacteria > Pseudomonadales > Cellvibrionaceae > Cellvibrio. The sequence continues at coordinate 1,760 of CAUOQW010000156.1, read as the reverse complement.
TGTTGGGGCACTATTTGGATAAGCCGCTCTGGCAAGTGACCTGGCGCAAATTTGATGGTCCGGTAGAGGAGCGTTCTGAAGAGTGGAGTGCTTATTTAGAAGCTGATGGCAGCCTCCATGAATTAGTTCATACGCTGCCAGAAGGCAGAGTGGGCGCTAAGCTAAGCCGCGAACAAGCTACCGCTAAGGCCTTGGGTTGGATAGTGGCTAAGCAATGGGGCGACGCTAATCAATTGGAAGAAAAATCCGTTGAAGAGACTGTGCGCCCCGCGCGTAGCGATTGGGTGGTTAAGTACATCGACAAAGCCGCTTTTAATCAAAAGGATGGTCAGGCAATTATTCGCATCACCTTGAGTGGCGATGAGGTGACTGGCGCGGTGCGTACCATTGATGTACCGGATAAATGGTCGCGCGCAGAAGCAGAAAAAAACTCGAAGAAAACTCCCTTCAATATGGCGGCGGGTTTGGCCATGTTGATCTTGGCCGGTTTAGCACTAAGCACTTTTTTCCGTAAACACACCGGCCGCAAAATTAATGTACGCGTTGCGTTGCCGTGGATAGCGCTGTGCGTTAGTGCCAATCTCGTGGTGGGAATTCTATGGTTCGATGGTGTTTTTAGTGGATTTAAGCCAACCATGGGCTGGAATTTACAATTGTGGATGAGCCTAGGCGGCAAGTTATTGGGTGCTGGCGCGCTTGGCATTTTCTTAGTGTTTATGGCGCAAGCCATTCATGCAGAGCGACCTTTGGTGAGCGCTAAAACAACAGACGCAAACGTCAATACAGATTTTATCTTGGGCACCGTTTTAGCGTTTCTGTTGGCGGGTTTATATGCTGTAGTGGATTTGCTGTTTCCCTCTAAAGAGACGCCTCCCATTTACGCGGCAGATTGGTCAACCTATATCCCTTGGCTCACGGTGATTTTTAATGGGCTTAAAGCATTTTTAAAAATCACTATCCTTATTATTTTGGCCATAGGTGCGGTGCGCTTTTTGCGTAGTCGTCTTAAAGTGATTTTGTGTACTCTGCTCTTGTTAGTTTTTTGCGTAGCATCTGCAATGGCGGCAGAAGAAGTGAGTGTCGCTTTTGTTAAACAAGGCTTATTTGTATTCAGCTTAGTGTTAAGCATTGAATTGATTCGCCGCCAACAATTGGGGGTGTTAATTGCTATGAGCGGTGTGGGCATTGCGTTGGGGCAATCCTGTATTGCCAATGCGATTTATGCTAGCGCTTGGCAGCATGCACTTATCAGCGCTATTTGTTGTTTGCTGGTTACCTATGGTCTATTGCGCCATTGGCACCGTAAACCGGTTGCGTGATTCCTGTGACAGAATAAAAAACGCTGGATAAAAAGGCATTGCGAAATCAGTGCCTTTTTCATTTCTGGGCAGTAGACTGCGAACATAGTCTTGTGAGGTGAAAAGAATGACTCTTGATTTACAAAGCCTGCGTACCGAATACACTAAAGGTGGTTTAGAGCGTGAGGATCTACATGAAAATCCCATTGAGCAATTTAACCGCTGGATGCAACAAACCGTGGATGCGCAACTTCCCGATCCCAATGCCATGACCATTGCCACCGTAGATGCTAGCGGCCAGCCATCACAGCGAATTGTATTGCTCAAACAATTAGATGATCGCGGTTTTGTATTCTTCACCAACCTCAACAGCCAAAAAGCGCAAGATTTAAAAAAAAACCCCAAAATTAGCTTGCACTTCCCATGGTATTTTTTAGAGCGCCAAGTCAAAGTCTGCGGCGT
>CAUOQW010000155.1:0-6118 GCA_963506825.1 uncultured Cellvibrio sp. | reverse complement strand
TTTTTGGAATCATCCAACCCTAAAATTGGATTTTCGGGATCGAGAATAACGGCAGCGGCAACGACATCGCCCGCTAAAGGGCCACGCCCTACTTCGTCGCAACCCGCTAATAAAATTCCCTGATACAAACAAACAAAGGGGTCAAGCATGGCTGCATTCCACAAAAAGAAAAATCATTTATTGGTTAATAAGTTTTGCAATAGCCGTTGCAGCACGTTCGCTGGCGTTACGTTTTAAAATGCCGTGCATATCGGCAAAGGTCTTACACAAAGCCTGAGTTTCTTCTGGGTTTTCAAAATAGTTGATAATGCCCGCACTCAATTTTTCAGGTGTGGCGTCATTCTGCAACAACTCAGGCACCAATAATTTATTCGCCAATAAATTAGGTAAAGAAACATAAGGTGTTTTCACTAACCAAGACAAAATCTTAAACGTCAGTGGTGCCATTTTGTAAGCAACAACCATTGGCTTTTTCAATAGCAGAGCCTCAAGAGTTACAGTGCCAGACGCCAACAAAAGTACATCTGCTGCAGCCATAACTTTATGTGAGTTGCCATTAAATAGCTGTATGGGGAAATCCACATAATCATTTAATTGATGATGCAACTGGCGATAGCGGTCTGAATTAGCCGCTGGAATATAAAACAATAGTTCCGGGTCTTGCTCCAAACAAAATACTGCCGCATGCATAAACAAACTGCCCATGCGTTCAACTTCACTGGCGCGACTGCCAGGCAAGAGCGCAACAACGCGCGCGTGTTCAGGAATACCTAATTCACGGCGCGCTTGGTATTTATCAACATCAACCGGGATTTCATCGGCGAGATGATGCCCAACAAACTCTACAGGTACATTATGCTTTTCATAAAAAGCCGCTTCAAAAGGTAAGAGCGTCAACATTAAATCAACCGATTTCGCAATTTTAAATACGCGATTTTGTCGCCATGCCCAGACTGAAGGGCTTACGTAGTGAACGGTTTTAATACCCTTCTCTTTGAGTGAGCCTTCTAAGGAAATGGTGAAATCGGGAGAATCTATGCCGATAAAAACTGCAGGGCGGTTCGCAATAAAATGTTCACGTAGAAATTTTCGAATACGCAACAGTTCAGGTAGACGTTTTAAGGGTTCAATTAAACCCATTACAGCCAAACGATCTTGCGGAAAATAAGAGTGGAAACCGAGCGCCAGCATACGCGGACCGCCAATGCCAGAGAATTCAGCATCGGGATATATTTTACGCAGCTCAGTGATTAACGCGGCACCCAGAATATCGCCGGAGGCTTCGCCGACAACAATCCCAATATGTATACGTTCCATTTCTTAGCCTCAATAAAAATTTCTTATTCGTTCATTATTATTGTTAAGAAATAAAATAATTTTTATCTAACAATACCGCGCGTAGATTCTTTGATGGATTGAATTAAAGGTAACAAGCGCTCACAGGTTGGCAGCAGGACTTGAAGCTCAACCAATGCCTCATCTATTGTGAGACCACGACGATAAATTAATTTATAAGCTTTGGTAATAGTGGCGATCTCGTCACTACTAAAACCACGACGACGCAAACCTTCAGCATTAATACTTTTGGCTTCAGCAGGATTACCCGTGACCATCACATAGGCAGGGATATCTTTACCCACTGCAGTGCCCATACCAGTAAAACTGTGCGCGCCAATTTTGCAGAATTGATGCACCAGTGTATAGCCACTCAAAATCGCCCAATCGCCAATATAAACATGGCCTGCCAAGGCAGTGTTATTCACTAGAATACAGTGATTGCCAATCACACTATCGTGACCAACATGCACATAGGCCATAATTAAATTGTGACTACCGATAGTGGTTTCACTGCGATCTTGAATAGTGCCGCGATGAATGGTCACGCCTTCGCGAATAATATTGTAATCACCCACCACTAAACGTGTTGGCTCGCCTTTATATTTTAAATCGGGCGTATCTTCACCCACAGATGAAAATTGATAAATATGATTGTGCTTACCAATAACTGTTGGGCCTTTGATCACGACGTGAGAGGCAACTATAGTACCCTCACCAATCTCAACATCGGGGCCAATGATTGTCCAAGGGCCGACTTGAACATCGGCTGCAAGTTTGGCACTAGGATGAATTATCGCGCGTGAATCAATCAAAATGGACTCTCTTCATTCTGTAAACTTTTCAATAGCGTAAAAATTGTCGATCAACTTACACTTTGCGATCTGCGCAGAGAATCGTAGCGGACGCCGCTAAAACGCCATCAACAGTCGCCTTGCATTCGAACTTCCAAATACCGCGCTTTTCTGAAATCACACGTGACTCCAATTGCAAACGGTCGCCAGGAATAACCTGACGTTTAAAGCGCACATCGTCCACACCGGCAAACAAATAAATCGAACCGTCTTGCGGCTTTTTATTCATGGTTTTAAAACCGAGAATTCCGGAGGCTTGCGCCATAGCTTCAATAATCATTACCCCAGGAAAAACAGGGCTTTGCGGAAAATGGCCATTAAAAACTTCTTCGTTCACGGTAATATTTTTGTAGGCAATAATAGATTCGCCTTCAATCAATTCAACCACTCTATCTACCAACAAAAATGGGTAGCGATGCGGTAAATATTCACGGATTTCGTTAACATCCATCATAGTTAATGGCCCTTGGTATCATTCAAAAGGTATATTCAAAAAAGTATCTGCCAGTATCTACTACAGAAGAGTAGATACGATTTGAATTTCACGGATAAACAGCCGTTGAGCCTTATTCGTTGTTATTCATTGTCCGGTAAACGACGCGCAAGCTTGATAATGCGGCTCGCCAAATTATCTAACTGGCGAAACCGTGCCGCATTTTTGCGCCATTCTTTGGTAGGGCTTAAGGGCACACCCGACGAGTAAGAACCAGCTTCCGTAATTGAACTGGACACCATACTCATACCGGTGATGTGAACCTTATCAGCCAAGGTTAAATGGCCTGCAATGGCAACCGCACCAGCAATAGTGCAATTATTGCCAATCTGCGTGCTACCAGCGATGGCCGTGTGCGCAGCAATCGCGGTGTGCTTACCAAGCCGCACATTATGACCAATTTGCACCAAATTATCGATAATCACGCCATCATCTATAAAAGTATCGTCCAAAGCGCCGCGATCGATGGTGGTATTTGCCCCTATCTCGACCTTGTTGCCGATAATAACGCCACCTAGCTGATGAATTTTCACCCAGCCTTCCGGCGAAGGTGCAAAACCGAAGCCGTCCGCACCTATAACACAACCACTGTGAAACACACAGTCCGCACCAATACTAATGCCGTGATAAATAGTGGCATTGGCGGAGATTCTGGTTCTTGCACCCACACTGCTGTCAGCGCCCACAACCGCACCGGCACCTATGATAACGCCATCGCCAAGGGTTACATTGTCACCAATGACGGCATTTGCCTGAATACAGAGATCCTTACCTAAAATACAGTTTTTACCGATGCTCGCTGAAGGGTGAATAGCGGCTTCATAATGTAAAGATGTATCAAATAAAGGCGTCAGTTGCGCATAACAAAGATAGGGATTAGCAACAATTAACTTATTGCCTGCAATAAATTCTGCCAAATCCGGCGCGCAAATAACGGCGCCCGCTTGAGTATTCTCTAAATGCTTTTTGTAGGTAGGATTTGCAATAAAACTGAGGTCAGCTGCCAACGCAGATTGTAGTGTCGCTAGCGCAGAAATTTTATGCTGGGGATCACCGATTAACTCAGCGCCAATGCGCTGAGCTAATTCGGCCAAGGTAAAACAGGGAGTAACATTAGCCACATTAATTACTTGGCTTTATTAATTAAATCAGTAACTTTTGCAGTGATGTCATATTCTGGCGTTGCAAAAATTGCAGCTTGTGGGCCAAGTAATAAACCAATTTTTTCAGCATCAACAACTTGCTTAAGTGCGGCTTGGTATTTTGCACCTAACTCTTGTGCAATAGCTTCTGCAGCTTCTTGGCGAGCCTTTTGTAATTTCTGACCATTGAACTGTGCGTCTTGCTGCAAGCCTTGAATTTTTTTACCCACTTCTTCTTTTTTGTCGGCAGACCAAGTAGCAGCATCTTTCTTAGCAGACTCTTGCAGCGCTTTAAAATCTGCAGATATACCATCTAACTTTGCTTTAGTAGCAGCATAATCAGCGGTTTTTTCTAATTTTTCAAAGCGAGCTTTTGCAACAGCAGTTGATAAAATTGCACCTTCAGGATTAATCACAGCAATTTTGGTTTGTGCGAAACTAACCGCAGAAATCATGCACAAAGCTGCAGCAGCTACACATTTTTTTGTAAAGTTCACGAGCATTTCCTCTTATATAATAAACAGCAATTAAAATTTAAACCCAAATAGAAAACCCTAGGGGTTTTCTAGAATGTTTGACCCAATGAAAATTGGAAGACCTCTTGACGATCATACTGGTTGTCTTTGCTAATGGGCTTAGCCAACGCAAAAGTCATAGGGCCAAAACTGGAAATCCACGTTAAGCCTATGCCATAAGATGCTTTAATCTGATCCAGACTGACAGCATAACAGTTTCTTTGCCGCTCACCACAGTGAGTATCAAAGACGTTACCAGCATCTATAAAGAATGTTGATTGCAAAGAACGTTGATCTTTAATAAATGGCAAGGGGAATAGTACTTCCGCGCCACCTTCGATAATCACGTTACCGCCAAATGCACCACGGGTACGGCCGTAATCGTCGAATTGGCGCACGTTAATCACTTTGCCGTTTTCACCAACCAATGTACCGCCATTATTACAGCCAGCCGCCAACTCACACAAAACTAATGCAGGACTGGATAATTCACCACTGTCTTGTTTTCCATCACCATTCAAATCATCCCACGCAGTGGGAACAGAATATCCGGACTCTTGTACCGTACTTCTCGGCCCTAAAGAATTTCGTTCAAAACCACGTACCGAACCAAAACCACCACCATAGAAGTTTTCAAAGAAAGGTAAGCGATCCGTCTTGCCATAGGTTTCGGCATAACCTAAACGACCATGTACGCGCAACGTCAAATTTTTGGTTAGTGGTTTAAAGAACTGCCCATCATAATCGAGCTTGAAGTACTCCAAATCGCCACCGGGCAAAGTAACCTCTGCTGAGAGCCGTTGTGACGCACCGCGATCAGGTAAAACACCACGGTTTAAGGTGGACTTCAACCAGAACACACTCATTTGGGCATCGTTAAAAGTATCGCCATATTTATCAAGGAAGCCTTCCTCAGCCAATACGTCCTCAGTAACAGGATTGAGCGTATAAGTGCCCGCCACATAATCTGAACCCACTTCAAGGCGTTTATTTAAAGCTTCGTAATCCGCCATAGAAATGTAACTATTTACAGCAGCTGTATCAGTGTAAACATAGCCATTGATAAAGCGTGGCGTACGCTGAATTTCTTGCGAGGAATAACCTGTAGGCGTCACCTCCAAGCTTCTCAACCCAATATCGAAACCAATACGTTCAATTTCTGAAATCGGGTAGCCAAAGTTCAACTTACCACCATAAACATTAGTGCTGTAAGGCGTCACGTTATAGGAGCCGTAATCACTCTTGGTGTAATAAATACTGAAACCCCGGCTCACTCCATCGGGGGTAAAGTAAGGATCGTTGTAGCTTAAGTTGTAGCTGGTTTGGTAGCGGTTATGACTGAAGTTGAAACCAATTTGCTTGCCCGTACCAAACCAGTTGTTTTGCTGAATACCTGCTTGAAATAGCATGCCGGAGTATTCCGCATAACCAATTTGCAAACTCATGCTGCCTGATGGCTGCTCTTCAACTTCATAAGTCACATCAACCTTATCCGCAGAGCCCGGAGCTTCTTTGGTATCCACCTTAACTTCTTTGAAGAAACCCAAGCGTTCCAAATGTACTTTGGAGTTTTCGATTTGCGCAGTTGACGCAGAACCACCTTCCATTTGACGCATTTCACGGCGCAGTACTTCATCGATAGTTTTGGTATTACCTTTGAAGTTAATACGGTTTACGTATGCGCGTTTTCCCGGCTCGATAAAAAACGTCATTTTAACGGTTTTATCGGTATCATCTTTTTCAGGCATGCCTTCAACTTTAGCGAAGGTATAACCTTCA
>CAUOQW010000154.1:0-6123 GCA_963506825.1 uncultured Cellvibrio sp. | reverse complement strand
CGTCCATTGAATAAATGGTATGGCTTCGGAGTATAAATTGAAACGATTCCTTACCACTCTTAGGCGAGATGGAAGCTTCGACTTCTATTCTGGTCTCATAGAAATTGAAAAGTATGAAGCAAGATTAAAAGATCAGATTGAAATAATTTTATGTGCTCCGCCAGAATCATTGAATGAAGGCTGGCAGGCTGACGTATTGTCATTGTTTGTTCATGAATATACACACTATTTGGATTTGACTTGTACCACATGGGGCTTAGAGTTTCTCCTTAGAAAGAATAATGTCATAAAATCCTTAAGCGACAAAATGAATCTAGAAAAATACTCTTCTGTATTCATGCTTAACTTTGCGGAGATTGAACTACATTCAAAGCTGCTAAATGTTCATAGAACGGATATTAAGCTAACTGACTGCAAAACCGAGCATGCTGCCTTATATAACGAAAAGTATGGCCCGATCATCGTCGTTTACTTTTTAGCAAACGGTGATGAAAAAGTCCTGTCCACACCATTAAGTATGCTTTCCGTTCTAGAATCGAATGCATACGCCAGCGAAATTTTATGTAAAATTAGATTTTTAGAAGCCAATAACAATAGTGATGGGATAGTTTTTCTGAAGAAAGAGGTGAATGACTATCTAAATTCACCTGAGCTTTCAGAGTATACTTTGCTTTTAATTCTTTGCAGAAAACACTTTGAGTATTTATCACTCAAAGAGTGCCTAAATTTTTATCAGTCTCTGGTTTGGCGAATACTAAACATGAACGTACTGAATCTATCAATTATTTCAGCATTTTTGAAATTTACATTTCTGAATCAATATGTAGGCAATGCTATTTGTAAAGATCTTCAAAGAGGAATGTCTAGGCAAGTGGTTGTATTCAAGCTAATTCTAATGCTGCATCAATTCGTTAATGAGTCGAAAAAAAAGTCCGAGTTGATCGACTTGCTAAAAAATAATCCAAAAATGATCTTGAGGGTGTTTTTTGAGGAGAATAGTATTTCTGTAGTGGAAAGTCTGGATGTGGGCGAATGGACTGAATTTACAGTTCACTTGGATACCGCCGAAGCTTGTTCAAGCTTGCAGGAGAAGGAATTTATAGCTGATTCATCAAGACATAACCATCAAAAATTTCAACATTCAAGTTGGGATAAGCTTTCACTGGCAGACTTTTTTTTGCCAGACGCCTTACTATCTGATGGAACTGTAATCAGTGCGCCATCGAGAATCAACCTTGATGTTGTAGATTATTTTGATCGACACTTACCGATAATGAACAAAGTTGAAAGAATCTATAAGGAAACTGATGTGTCAAAATTTCACATGCATCCAGACGACGTATCACATGTATAACCATAACAAGCGAAGCATAGCGGCGGCGTTTCCGTTGCGGCTAAACTTCCAACAAGCAAATGCGGTAAATACAACGTGTTTTTTGCCCTGCTAGCCAATAGTTTGAAGGTTCGTTTTTGACGGATAGTAGTATTCGACACAAAGCAAAAATTTAAAACAAGGAGTGGCTATTAAACAGAACAACCGGCGAACTACAGAACATTACATAGACTTTCTAAGCCCTAATAAGGCAGAAATGCATACTCACCATGCAAATGTCTGAGACAATTTAGAGTGATGCCTTTTATCTAACCGCTTTGGCTAACTCAAGTGAATTTTTTGGAGTTTATTTTGAATCACGAACAATCCTTCGCCGATATCTTCAATGAATTCATGAAGAGAATGTCGTTAGCAGTTGGCCGTCAATTTCACTCGTTTTCCTTAGATGGTCAGGATCGCGATGCAGGAGCAGACTACGTGTTGACAGATGCAAATAGATTTGCAATTGTTGAATTTAAATATTCAGACAAGGATCTGGTAAGCGAGAATCAAAAGCCGCGAAGGCTAAACCTATGCAAAGAACTTACAATTAACAAGGAAATGCTGAGCCTACATGATAAATGCCATTTTATTTCGTGGGCTGAAGGGCGAGAGATGTTTGTCCGAACAAATATTTATCGAAAAGAAGTCTGCAATAAAAAGATTTTTGGCGATGATTGTGGTTTGACCGAGTGTTTTCCTGAGACTGATTCGAGAATCCCGGCGAGAGAGTTTGTAGACAATTTTTTTCATAATCCGCCTCGTGCTAGCCTCTCACTCAGGGACTTCGAGCTCTACATGGCTTGGGTGTTGAAGAAAACTAGTGGATCAACGCGGTCTACGCTCGAGCTAATAACGTTCAACCCGGATTCTATAGACTTAGTACTGGTTCGACTTGACTCGATAAAAGAAGCACAAGATTGGGTTCGGAAACATTACCCACCACCACAGATCAGTTACCCATAGAGAGGAAATCTAATTAATGAGTCGAGGGGATGGCTTTGCGCTGGCGCTTCAAATCAGATCTTTATGTAAGTGTTGTAATAGGTATCAGCAATGTCCGCTCTTGACCCTCTCATATTTATATGAGTGAAATAAATGCCAACTTTTTTGGGAAAAAAGCTAGATCAACTAAGCATATATCTATGATTTTCCTTTTCAAAGGATAATGAAAATCAGATTGATTCGCGTATATAGTAGTCAATACCCGTATTGAATTATACAGTGAACTGCTTAAAAAGACGGATGGTTATAGCACCATGAAAAAAAGTATTCTCGCGAACACTATCAACAAGATAATTAATGAGCATCCGAAGGAGTCTCTACGAAAAACGATAACAGATCCTTATATAATATTGTACGTGGACGCTAAACCATCTGAGTCGATTCAAAAGCATGAAATTCCAGGTCTTGGAGTTGCCGCTATTTTTGTGTATGGAAAGGACGGTACAATTGTTAATGTACCAATTAAGCAATACAAGGAATATAGCCGATCTGAAAAAGCTGCAAAGGCGTTGGAACTCAAAAACTGGATGAGAGAAGAAAGGGAAAAAAATAATTTATCTCTGGTTGGGTTTATGAATGCGCTTGACCAAACAGCGGCTGCACGAATCGGCCTTGATCTGATCGAAGAGCTACCTAATACGCGAATCGAAAATAACTATAATCAATATCGATTGTTTTTTGGCGATGAATACATAGATTTCGCACATGCTGTTGCTCTTGTGTACTACATGATTACTGTGTCGTTCGCAATAGGACGTGTAGCATCATCAATCGACAAAGCACATAGGGAGCACATAATTGCGTTGCTGGATAGATTTCCGGACGCAAACAAAGGGGATAGCTCCGAAATGAAAGCGCCGACAACTCAAGGAATGAAGTTTGTGAAATTCTTGAAAGCAAACTCTAAAACCTTTATGGATATCGACACTGTAAATAGGAACAGCGGCATCGCGTATCGACTGGATTCATTAGAGGGATGGAAGAATAGAATTAATGAAAAATGGAAAGATCCGAAAAAGCATCCGCACTTTACATTGGTTGATTGGCTTGTGGTGGCAGCAATTGCTCACCGATATCCTGAAAAGTTCATCGCAGATTTTAAGTCTACTAAACTTGGGAAGAAGGGACAAAATGCAGAAGACGCTCAACGTGCTTTGGGAGAATTGTATCTGGAGTTTAAGAAACACAAAATATTTGCATTCGCTGACGAACACACTTTGGGAATGATTAAATCTGACACAAAGTTATGGGCCGTTCCGAATGAGGCGAAGCAGTTCATCTACGATCGTGCAGCTGGGTAGAAATTTGTGCACTCATAAAAAACATAACAATGAACTGCTTCGGATGCAAACTAAGTGCTGCAAAAAAATAGGAAACCTAAGAAATAGAGTAGATGATTAAGTGGGTTAGAAGTCTAGTTAACTGAATGTCTGCTTTTGGCCGTTTTTTTCAAAAAGACAATTCCAATTACTTGAGATTCCGTAGGGTGTTTTTCTAAATTTTTAATTCTTTCGGTCGTTAAAACCACCACTCCGGCAGTAATCGTTTTATCTGCTTCTGTTCGAATCGTTGATCGAGTAGCCACACATAGCCCTCATCTGATGTTTTGCGAATCACTCGTCCCGCAGCTTGTATAACTTTTTGAATGCCAGGATAAGTGTAAGTAAAATCATAACCTTCACCAAATTTATCTTGCATGACGCTTCGCAGGTGTTCATTTATTGGATTAACTTGTGGTAGTCCGAGCGTAGCGATAAACGCGCCTTTGAGTGCATCGCCCGCTAAATCGATTCCCTCGCTAAAAGCCCCTCCCAATACGGCCAAACCCAAAAGATTATCCCGCTCGCTGAACTTGGTAATAAACAAATCTCTGTCTTGCTCGCTCATTCTACGGCTTTGAACCAGCAGTTGTGTATTGGTCATACCCAAATGCACGTGTAGTTGCTTTTCGACTTGTTGTAAAAATTCATAACTTGGGAAAAATACGAGCGCATTGCCTGGTGAATCTTGCAGTTGTTGCAAAATAATTTGGCAGAGCGGGTTGATCGACGCTGCACGATCTTTATAGCGCGTTGATAATTGCGTAGCGATATTTATGGTTAGCTGTTCTTTGTTAAATGGGGAGGGTACTTTTATGTGTACAATATTCTCTGGCAATCCCAGTAATGTTTGGTAGTAATTAACGGGGTGTAAGGTTGCTGAAAAGAAACAGGCGGAGTGAGCAAAGCTTAGTCGTGCACCCAATTGACGTGCTGGGATAAGGTTTCTGAGGGTGAGGATCTCCTCTTTACTGCCTACATTTTGCATGTCGATACAAAAGTCTTCATCGTAGAGCTCAAGTATTCGTTGATAATTAAGTGCTGTAAAAAAGACTTCTTGAGTAATACTCTCTTGTATGGGGTGATCAGGATTCTGTTGTAAAAACCCAACGTAGTCAGTTGCAAATTCTTCCAAGGCTATTCCTAATTTTTCGGGCAAAAGTTCCAGCCTAGCGTAGCCTTCTACTTCGCTGGGTATTGTTTTAAGTAGGTTCAACCATGCTTTATTAATCTTCTCTAAGCATTTTTTAATCGTCGCAGGAGCGCCTTTTTTGGCAGACAGTAAATCAGCACGATTTAAGGTGGCCGTATACATACTGCGACCACGATCTATCAAGTTGTGACTTTCATCCACCAGCAAGCACGGCTTCCAGTAAAACTCTTGAGTTAATGCCAACAGTAGGGGTGTTCCATCAAAATAATAATTAACATCAGCAACCACTATGTCTACCCAACGTGCCATTTCCATGCTTAGGTAGAAGGGGCAAATAGTAAACTCTTGAGCCAATTGATTGAGCGCTTGCTTATCTAGAATTGGAATCTTGAATGCGGCTTGTCGTGCTGATTTCAGTTTGGTGTAAAAATCTAAAGCGTAATTACATGAGTCACCGCGACATTTTTTATCTGGCTCTAAACAAGACTTTTCTTGCGCAGTGAGTTCAAGAGTTCGCAAGGGAATACCTTGGTTTTTGTCGCTGGCAATTAACGCGATATTTTCAAGCGCTAATTGCTTACCGGTTGTTTTTGCTGTGAGATAGAAAATTTTATCGACCGGTGTTCGGGGCATAGCTTTAAGCGTTGGGAAGAGCGCCGCAAGCGTTTTTCCGGTTCCTGTGGGCGCCTCAGCCATCAACACACGACCTGTTGCAGCCGATTTATACACTGCTTCTGCCATTATCCGTTGCGAGGCGTGCATATTGCCGTAGGGAAATTGTAATTGCTCTAGCCACGCGTAAAGCGCTTCTTGGCGCAAGCTCAGTTGTTTATCCCATGCACAGTATGTTTCTGCTAATTGCTCAAAATAGTCTTGAAGATCTTTAGCACTCCAGATTTCTTCAAAGGGATATTCCTGCTCATCACGGAGTTCAAAATAAATGAGGGATAGATTTATCTCTTTAAGATCATGTTGCGCGCAATAGAGCCAGCCATAACATTTTGCTTGCGCCCAATGAAGCTCTCGATGGTTTTCAGGTATACGGTCAACATCCCCGTAAAAGGTTTTAATTTCTTCGATGCCCTTCTTTTTTGGATCATAGCCATCAGCACGGCCACGAAAGGTAATGTCGCCGTAAGTAATGCTCAAGCTGACTTCTGTCTGATATTCCTTGTGGCGTTTAGCAGTGACTTTTTTGTGTCCCTCAATACCTTCCAGTCCGGTGGGTGACGGCGTAAAGCGTCTGTCAAGACTACCTGATTTCGCGGCAAACT
>CAUOQW010000153.1:0-6137 GCA_963506825.1 uncultured Cellvibrio sp. | reverse complement strand
GATGCTGATGTGGACGATTTTGATCAAGTGTACAACCAAGTATCGGCTACTCAGGAGTTTGAACATTTTTGCGAAGCCGTGCGTCATTTACCACTGCAATGTCGCAAAGCCTTTGTGTTGAAAAAAGTGTACGGCTACTCCCAAAAAGAAATTGCTGAAAATTTAAATATCAGTGAAAACACCGTTGAAAAGCACATCGCCATGGGCTTGAGCCGGTGCCGCCAGTTTATGTTGCAGGCGCAGCCCAGCAGCAACGAAGCATCAGGCTCTAGCAAAGGCCAAGAGATAAAGTAATGAGCAATATTTATCAATTTCAAACTGAAAACCAAATCTACGATGACGCCAGTCATTGGGTCGCGCGGCTTGATCGCGGCTTGTCCGATGCGGAAACCCAAGCTTTGCGAAACTGGTTACAACTGAATCCCAAACACAAAGACTGCTTGTTGGAAATGGCTGCGCTTTGGGATCGTATGGATAATCTTTCGGTGCTGTCGGAATTATTCGATGCGCCTGTTGCACAAACTGCACAGCAACCTACTACTCATGGGAATGGGCGTGGCATGGGGCGCGCAACCTGGGCAATAGCGGCGTCGATTTTAGTGATTGTATTCGCAATAAATGTATTGGCACCGGCAACACTTTGGCAAGCACCAGCAGCGGTGCAGCAACCACCCTTGCAAGCCACCAATAGCAAAACCTCCAACACGCTTTATGAAACCGGTGTTGGCGCGCACTCGACGGTGAGCTTGCCGGACGGCACCAAAATGTTTCTGAATACCAACACCCAAGTCTCAGTGACCTACAGCGAGAAAGAGCGCTTGCTGGTACTTAAAAAAGGCGAACTATTAGTAGAAGTTGCGCACAACAAACAGCGCCCACTGCGCGTAAAAGTGGGCGAGCGAATTGTTGAAGCGGTGGGAACTGCGTTAAATGTGTACCTCAAAGACGAACAAAATTTTGATGTGATTGTGACTGAAGGGCGCGTTCAAGTTAAACCTGTATCGGAAAAAACTAACACGCCCAATGCAAAATCTTTAGCGAAAACAATACAGGAGCTAAGCCAAGGTGAACGACTGAGTGTTCACGCCAGTCAAGCAACTGCCGTGGAAACGATTGGCGCGGCGGTTATTAATGACCGCCTCTCGTGGCGCAATGGCAATTTGGTATTTCGCGGCGAACGACTACAAGATGCATTGCATGAACTGAGCCGCTACACCCCCGATAGATTTCAAGTGACCGATAATCGCATTAATGATTTGCGCATTGCGGGTTTGTACAAAGCGGGCGATGTGGATGGTTTACTGCTGGCATTGAAGCAAAATTTTAATATTGTTTATTCACGTTCAAATGATGGCGTTATCGAACTTTCCCTAGAGAAGTAATCAGGGAAAAAGTAACTAGCAGGAGAAATAGATAAAAGGAGAAGTAACCATTCACCTATCAATAAATTAATTAAAAAATATTGATAGGTATGGAGGAAATAAAAAGCTAAATCGTCTTGTGTATAGCGGTTAAAACCGCGCTGGAGAATGTTGGATTGAATAAGATTTTTGCTGCACTGATTGTTGTTCTTGCTGTTTGCTCTTATCAAGCGCACGCAGAGAAAAATAATCTATCGCAAATCATTCAATTCAATATCTCTGAAAATAGAGCTGACATTGCACTCACTGAATTTGCGCGACAATCCAACCTGACCATTATCGTGCCTTACGATAAAGTCGTTGCGGTTACAACGCATGAACTTGTGGGAACTTACTCGGTGGTAGATGGTGCGATTACTCTTCTAGAGGGATCAGGCCTGCACTTATCCGTTAGCAGCAATGGCCAACTCTTTATACAAACAGATAACGATTTAGAGGGAAAGCACCCCATGTTGAACAAAAATAAATTAACCACCGCTGTTGTACTTGCCATATCGTCACTCGCTGCCACACAAGCCTTAGCTGAAGATGCACAAGCAAAAGATGTTGAAGAACTTGTGGTAACAGGCTACCGAGGATCACTGCTCAAAAGTCTTGATGAAAAACGCAACTCCATTAATTCCAAAGAAACCATCATGGCCGAGGATATCGGCAAATTTCCTGATTTAAATATTGCAGAATCTATTCAGCGCGTTCCGGGTGTTGCTATATCGCGCGAAGGTGGTGAAGGCCGCAATATTACGCTGCGCGGTTTTAGCCCATCGTTTACACGCACCACACTGAACGGCATGGAAGTTCCTGCCGGCAGCGATGGTTTGGATTCTGGCGGCGTAACGCTTAACGCAGGCCGCGCATTTGACTTCCATGTGTTTGCATCAGAATTGTTTAATCGCGTTGATATTCAAAAAACTACGACTGCATCAATGGAAGAAGGCGGCATTGCGGGCACTGTCGATTTATATTCTGCCAAACCGTTCGATTTTGAAGGCTTTAAATTCGCGACATCAGTGCAAGACAGCTACAACGATTTGAGCGAAAAAAATGACCCTCGCCTCGCGCTTATGGTGAGCAATACATTTTTAGACAACACCTTGGGCGCATTATTTTCCGTCGCCTACTCAGATAGAACGGTACGCCAAGAAGGTTTCGGCAGCGTGCGCTGGACTACGCCCGTACTGACCAATGATCTTTACCCCGCCAGCGCAACACCCGTAGTAACGGGTAGTATTGCCGAGAAAAATTGCGCACTTAATGGCAATTCAGTCGCAGCCATTAACTGTTTATGGTTGCCGCGTTTACCGCGCGCAGATTATTTCAGTAACGATCAGCAGCGTTTGGGTATCACCACATCACTTCAGTATCGTCCCTCAGACAATGCAAAAATCACTTTCGATATTTTGCACTCTGAACTATCTAACACGCGCTTAAATTACAACTCTATGGAGTGGTTTTTAACGCACAATGCAGTAACCCCTTTATCGATTACCGTGAATCCCGATGGCAAGCGTATTCTTGCTGCCACCTTTGATGACGTAGAATCCTGGATTGAAAGCCGCGATCAAACCTCTGATTCAAAATTCAATCAATTTGTATTGTCCGGTGAATTTAATCTCAGCGATGCGCTCACATTAAATGCCATGGTGGGCAAAGCCACTAACGAAGCAGATCGCGAAGAAGTTCGCTTTTATGCGATTTCAAAATCGCACGTTTATTCATTTGACTACACCGATAATGAAAGCATCCCCAAAGTATCTTGGGGTCAAGGTTATGATTATTACGACCCTGCTAATTACAGCATGACCACATCTAACAATCGCTCCAACTATGTTAAAAAAGATAACCTCACCTCTAAAATAGATTTGAAATTTACGCAAGATCGCTACTCAATTGAAACCGGTATTGCCTACAATGATCGCAAAGTAGAATCGCGCGAGGGTACAGGTAATTACCCTGCTGCATTTTCTGCCGTGGGTTACACCAATGAATTCCCAGTGTCAGATTTTGGTAAAGGTTTAGATGGCAGCTTAACGCCATTTCTTGTAGCAGATTTTGATGCAATTTATAAAGCGAATCTTGTATCAAAAGATTACACCGACAAACTTGCAGCAGCATGGATAGTGGGCGAAGAAACTCTCGCCGCATTCTTGGAATTTAATACCGATTTTGATGTGGGCAGCATGCTACTCAAAACTAATTTTGGTATTCGTGCTGTTGACACCAACGTGACCTCGCAAGCTTGGTATAACAGCAACCCTGTTGAAGTTGAACGCAGTTACAAAAATTTCTTGCCCTCCATGAATTTTTCATTGGATGTAACAGATGAATTAGTAACTCGCCTTTCTTACGGCAAGACCATGACGCGCCCAGATTTGGGCTCATTGAATATTGCCGGACCTAACTTCGGTTACACCACGCGCACTGTCAGCAATCTTGGTAACCCAGGTTTAAAACCTTACGAATCTAACGATATAGATTTAAGTGCGGAATGGTATTTTGCAGAAGAGTCCCTGCTCGCGGTAAATTACTTCTACAAAAATGTAACCACCTCGTTGACCACTGACATAATTGATAAGTTGATTGATTCTGAATATCACGCTGCTATTTTTGCCGATCCTCAGTATTCAACGGCTTACAATGCTGACCCACGCACAGTGAAATACACGCACTACATTCCCGTGAATGACAACAAAGGTTTTGATGTAAAAGGTTACGAACTGATTTATCAACAAGCTTTCAGCTTCTTGCCCGGCTTCTTGGCTAACACCGGTGTAGTGACCAACTTTACTCACGTTTCCGCTGGCAATATGACGGGCTTATCCAAAAACTCTTACAACCTAACGGTGTATTACGAAGAAGATAAATACGGCGTGCGCTTATCGGCTAACAACAGAGACAGCTATCTCTTGAGCAAACCAGGCGGCAACGGCCATGTTGCAGAAATGAAATACGGCCCCACGCATATCGACATGTCTTCATTTTATAACGTGAACGATAACCTCAAACTCACGGTTGAAATGATTAACCTGACCGATGAAGAAGAGCGCATCTATGGCACTGGCGACGGCACCATGGATATGACGCGCGAAATCAATCACACCGGAAGACAACTTTTATTGGGCGTTCGTTATTCGCTTTAACGCATCACCCTCTAGTAGCACCGGGCAAGGATTGCAGCAGTAAACCCATGGATATTTCACCCCATGAAATATCCATTGTTATTTCCCCATGTAACATTATTGAAGGCTCACTCTTAAAGCCAGGAGGTCGCAAGACCTCCTTTTTTATTGTACCGCGCAAAAGTTTAGACAAGCCATATAACTATAATTAGATTGAAGCTTTGGGTAGCCACACCCCAAATTTATCTGTTACATGCGCATAAAAAATCAAATTAAACACCTCGCCGCAAGCAGCGAGGTATATTTTTGTTCCAAAAATCTATTCCGTGGCAAGCCACGGGAAATTTAACCCTCGCTTGCGATTCAAGTTGGCACTTCGCATGAGTAGCTGTAGGATGTCACTCATCAGTAACAACAATAAAAATCTTTGCATTTACCTAATATAATTAAGCCAATATCCCAACTTGCCATATTCAAGCTTGCTTATATTTTAACTTCTGAGATTTCAATTTATTTGAGCATTTCTCTTGTGATACCAAGCCAATGGTTAGATGTGTCGTGAACACGCTAAGACGCCACTTAATGTTATTAAGTCAGGTTGCATTGCTGTTATGTGCGGCCGCAGCTCATGCGTCTAGCGTAAACCTAGCCCCCGGTTTAGAAATCCCCTTGCCTAGCGCTTTAACCATAGAAGTCATCGAGCCACAAGATCAAAACCACAGCCCCATGCTCGCAGGCGAAATCGGCGGTGAGCCTGCCTACTTTATTGCCGCAACCAAAATCACTATGTGGGAACGCGACCCAGCGCTCTGGAAGCGGCTTGAAAGTGAATTGCGCAAGCAAAGCAATACCGGCGATTTCACCCTCAAAACCGAAGGCAGTTTTGCCGCAAGCCCGCATGACACTGTGAATTTCAAAACCTACGAATACGAATCCGCCGATCAAAAACATTCCCAAGTGTATTTTCTCTTGCGCGATGAGCGGAATCTTTATTGGCTAACCCTGACAGTAGCAGAAGGCGTTGATATGGATGTGGTTATGCCCATCGCCCAAGCACTGATTCGTCGCGCGAGTTTTGTGGATGAGCAAACCAAATCAATGGATACAGAAAAAGTTATCCCTTCTGTTTTTTAAATTTTGCGGCTGAGTCAAAGCATCGCTCACACTATTACAGTATTTTTAAATCAAAAAGCCGAATCACTTTTGCGATTCGGCTTTCATTTTTTAACTACCACTATTTTGACCCCAGACTATCGTTGAAGTTGACGAACCGCTTTAGCCAACTCGATAACGGACAGCGGTGCTGAACCTTCCGCTTTGTTGCTGAGCGTAACGTAAACATTCTGCCCAGCATTGACTGTGCCCGAAATAACTTTCGCGAGAGTCGTGCGCGTTTCTAAATCAGGATCAATCATTTTGTCGTAGGGGGAATATGCTTGCTGCGCATCCTCATAACCATAAGCACCGTGCAAAGGGTTTAGATTCCAGCGACAAACCAGAGGGCCAGGCCACAGGGCGCGGAGAATCGGAAGTTGTTCACTAATAGGCGGCATTTTTGCATGCAAGCCCATGCAATAGGTTGCGCGTGTATCGCGTAGTG
>CAUOQW010000152.1:0-6141 GCA_963506825.1 uncultured Cellvibrio sp. | reverse complement strand
CGCTCCACCTACGATGAGAATCATACCGATAGGAAACATAAAAATGCCTCCATCTTGAAAAAAACGAATTATGCCTGCCATAGTCATAGGATTTGCCTCTGCACAAAAAAATGAAATTTATTAACAATAAACACTTAGATTAAAAATACTTTATTGCGACTCGTCGGCGACTTCTAACTCACGCCGCAACTCATCGCGCTCCACATGATTAAACACTGCTTTTTGCTGATTTTCGAGCGGCTCAAAATCTACATCCGCCGTTTGTGGCGATTGCCAAGGCAAAATATATAACACCTTGGGCTGCTCCTGATTTCCAGTAATGGTTGTCTGCAAACTAATGGTAGCGTCTTGCACCATTTTTTTATTTGCTGGTGGTTTATTCACCTCAGGCGTTGATAATGCGCTGTTACTTGAATTGGTTTTAGCGGCTGTAGTTTTGTTGGTCGCAGTATTATTGACGACAGCTTTTTCCGATTCTGGCTTTGCAACCGATTCCTGCGCAGCAACATGAAACGTATACAGGCTCATGCATATCGTCAATACAGCTAATTTGAGCTGGAAATAGTTGCGCATTATTTCGCCTCCGTTTTATCGCTAGCTTTGCCAGCATTTAAACGCCGCTGCACATCGGCAATCCAGCTATCGACTTGTTTATCTGGAGCGGACAGCAATTGTTGGTAGGCTTGATAGTGCGGCAAGGCCTGCTCTGGTTTACCTAAATACAAGTCATAAAGAATCGCAATATTTTTATGACCCTCAGGATAAAATGACCAAACACCCAAAGCTTTTTGATAAAGACTTTCCGCCGCTGCAAAATCGCCCGCTTCACGCTTTAATACCGCGAGTTGATTATAGGCATCTACATTTTTCATATTGGCGTTAATGGCGCGATTAAACTCTTCCGCTGCTTTTTCCGTATTGCCTTTATTGCGATAAACAATACCCAAATTCAAATGCACGCCCGACAACTTGGGATTTTTTTCTGTTAATTGTTTTAATGTTGACTCCGCGAAATCCCAATTTTTTTGCTGTATGGCTACTACCGCCGCGCGAAAATTAACTTCCACCTGTTCACTGAATTTTTGTGGGTTTTGCAAATAGGGATTTGGCGTTACCGGGCCAACAGGTAAAACTGACGACGGAAGATTAACGTTAGCAGCAGCCGGTTTTTCTACACCAGCATCAGATTTTACTTCCGTGTTTTTACTGGCCACTTTTTCAATGGGCTTTTGGTCGGATGGTTTTTCCGGCGCAGAACCACAGCCATTCAACAAGCTCAGAGCAAACAGGAGTGCAAACAATGGCTTATTGAATTTCATTGCTCACCTCCAATACTGATTCTGCTTTTTTGTAGCGCGCAGGCAATAATTTAGCCAACTCTTCAAAGCTGCGCTTCACCCATTGATCGTAAATACCTTTGGTGGCGCGCTGCGCATTGGCTTGATGAATTTGAATCGCTTTCTCTTCAAAGGGAAACGCCTGCTCTTCTAGCAATAAATCGTATTGCTCAAGCGCATCTGCATCTAAATTTTTGGGGCGTTCGGATTTCATTAAATCGCGACTCAGCTGCGCATAAATATCACCAATTCGATAACTGGCTTGCGTGGTAAATTCTGCCACACCAAAACTCAGCACCGATTCTTGCGCTTTAAGTGCTTTTTCAAGCGCCACGCGCTTGCGCTGCAAACTTTGTTTTAATGGCAGGGTGAGCGGTGTGCTCGCAAAATCTTTATAGGGAATATCGGCCAATTCATTGGTGGCAGATGCAGCTAAATATTTGGTGCGATCATTTTGTTGGGAGCCTGCGGAGGTATTAGCATCAATCATGCGCTGCAACCAATACTGACGCTTTTTCGTATCTTGCAGTTCACCATAAAGTTGCGCCAAATGAAATTCTGCTTCCATGGCTTCTGCAACAGGGCGCGGATACTCATTGGCATAGCGTTGGTACTGCTCAATTGCCATAGGCTTGTTGCCAGATTTTTCGTAGAGCTCGGCGCCCATCGCCAGCGATTGCCGCTTCACATTAGGATCATTACTACTGCGCTCCATAATGCTTAATTCGTTAGCCGCCAATGCCCACTTACTTTGGTTCTGATAAATCAATACCATTTTCGCGGGAATAGATGCGGTTAATTCATGCTTGGGATACTGCTGACGAAAACTCAAATAGACCTGCTCAGCATCGGCCCATTTTTGTTGTTCGATTAAATATACACCTGCATCGTAGCGCGCCTTAATCGCGATATCGGTGTCAGGCGCAACATCGGCGATACGCAATAATTTTTTGATAGCTTCATCTTTTTGGCTCAGCACCAAATCACTTTGTGCCTGTTGATAAATACTGGCGGCAATTCGCTCACGCATTTCTTGCGCGCTAGGTGCACCCGGTGTTTGCGCATTAGCGGGCAACAAATTCAACACTTGCCAATAAGCTTTTTCTGCGCCCGCATAATTTTTTCCATCGAAGTTACTGTGACCTAACACCAACCATGCGGTGAATTGTAACTTGGCCTCTGCTGGCGGTTTTAAATTGATAATTTCTTCGGCAACAGTTGTCGCTTCGGCGTAGCGTTTTTGCGTTAAGAGTTCTTGCGCGGCTTGGGTTAACACCGCCGCTGCGCGTGCGTCTGCGGGATAGCCCTGTGCGAAACGCAAGGCATAATTGGTTTTGCGCTCTTGCCAGGCTGCTTTTTGGCTTTCTGCCAGTACTTGCCCGGTGGCCATATCATTGGCTAACAAAACAATTGAATAACCTGCATCGGCACCGCGAACTTTATCCTGATACTCGTATGCCACTTTTTCGTAGGCGCTAATGGCTTGTGGGTAATCGCCAGACTCACTGAGCGATTCGGCCAGCAGGAAAGTCATCTCAGGATTTTTTGGATCTTTCGGGAAAGTTGCCACAAACTCGCGGTACCAATTTGCAGCGCGACCAAAAGCTGATTTAGCCTCAGATTTATTGGTAGCTAACAATTCTTGCGCTTGTGCGTGTTCAAACTCGGCCAACTCCTGTAGGGATTTATGTAGATAATTTAACGCTGTAACACCTATGATGCCGTTGCGCTGAGTCCAGTAGCTGCTGCTAATACCATAGCGCTGCGCATACTCTTGTTTGGCTGGCAGAATTAAACTGGGGAAATTTCCCTGTTCGTATACAGAGATCATTTTGATGGAAAACTCTGGCGCAAAGTCGCTGAGTGGATTGTGCGTTACAAAATTTTTGTAGGTTTCTGCACTGTCGCTAAAGCGTTTTTTCTCCAGATAGAGTTGACCCAAATTTTCATAGAGCAAATGTTCGTAAACGCGATCACCCATTTCCTTTTGTAAATCGATAATCGATTGCGCGCCTTCAAGATAAGAGAAAGACAAACTCATGACATGGAAGGTATCTTCCATCATATTTTTTTGTGCGCCACTCAACTGCTCTACTACTTGCGCAACTTGCTCTGGCTTCTTCGCCAAGGTTAACAATTGGTCTGCAACCTTCGCAAATGATTGCAAGGCTTTATCGTAATCCGCGCGCTTAAATTCAGCCCAGCCCTGCATATAAAGTGCGTTTTGTTGCAAAGGGTTAGATTTATCATCAGCCACACTTTTGTAATGTTTTTCTGCTGCAACATAATCGCCATCGGCAAAGGCTTTTTCTGCGCGACGGAATTGCGTTTCGCCCATGTAGCTTGATGCAGGTGCGGTTGCGGCCAATTGATCAAGTGCGCTGGCGGCTTCATCGCCACGGCTATCCATTGAAAGAGCTTTTGCCAACTTGTAACGCAATTGATCCAGCTCGACGCCTTTTACGGGTTTGCCAGATTTTTCTTGCAGCGCAATCAACTCGCGATATAGTGCTGCGGGCTTTTCAAAGTAACGGCCGCTATCGTTTGAATTTAATTGCCGCTCTTCGCTGCGCGCCATTTCAAAATCCGCGATGCGCGCCATAATTTGCTGACGCAAAATAGGATCTTCTGCAGCGGCTAAAGCTTTTTGATAACTGGCTTCAATTTTTTGATTATCAACCAAGGTTACCTTGGTCTTAGCATCGGGCATAGTCGCAGTAGGCAAATCGGCGAGGGTTTTACCCTTATCATCGCCGCCCAACATTTGGCAGCTTACCAGCAATAAACTAGTGCAAATTAGCGGCGAACTACGTGCAAGCAATGTCATTAATTTCATTGTGCTTGCTTCCTTAAGGCTGTGTCATACAACCGCGCCACAGCCAAATTCGATTGCGCAAGATAGCGATTCAAACGCTGCTCGTGAGCGGCTAATTGCGCATCCACTTTGCGCCTTAATTGCTCAGCACGAACATCGATTACACCGTTTAAATTTTTCAACTGTTTATCAACCTGCGTTTGCTGTTGTTGCAGGCGAGCAAACAATGGCTGTAGGTCTTGACCACTCGCGGTAATAC
Source organism: uncultured Cellvibrio sp. (assembly GCA_963506825.1). Taxonomy (GTDB): domain Bacteria; phylum Pseudomonadota; class Gammaproteobacteria; order Pseudomonadales; family Cellvibrionaceae; genus Cellvibrio. Next base: position 1,730 of record CAUOQW010000152.1, on the reverse strand, counting down.
TTTCTATTTTTGCGCGACTAGTTTTAATTGTTTCGAGCGCTGTATCCATAGTCACTACAGAGGCTTCTAACTCAGCAAGATTGACAGGGAAATCTTGTGCAGCGCGCCAGAGCAAAATCCCGCGCGTCACCCACAAGCGATCTTCATACTCAAGAGTATCCTGCCCTTCAGCTTTCATACGCACGATGGTATTGGTTGAGCGCTCTACCGCGGCAAAACGTTTACGGGTTTGTGGATCGGCCAAGGCGATATAATCATTATTGGCTTTTATAGTTGCAATGCGTGCCACTAATGCGTCGCGCTCTTGTTGCATGGATATTTGCTTTTGCATCAAACTTTGTTGCGCAAGCTGCTGTTCTTTTTGCTGACGCCATAGCTGTTTTTGCTGCAACAATTCATCATAGGCTTTTAGCTTTGGCCGCCACTCTACCAAGAGTTTTTGCAACTTCAATAGATCGCGCAAATCCAACACGGACGATTGAAAATTATTTTGTGCAAAGAGTTCGCGCAAATAAATGGAGCGAGTTTTAATCACACTGGTATCGCTGAGTTTTAACCAGTTTTGGCCATCGTCGGTAATTAATGCCGTGAGTGTGCCAGGTTCATTTTTCTTTTCGAGTTCTTGCAGCTCTTTGGGCGAAACAGGCTTGCTGCTCACCAAGGTTAACAATTCTCCCGCAGTAAGCGTGGCGCGCATATCGCGCACTAAATGTATTTCTTGCGACAAGAGTTTTTCAGCTGCTTCGTATTCGCGCAGTGCATCGCCTGGAGCATTTAACTTCTCGTAAGCGAAGGGTAACGCCAAGAGTGCTTCTTGCGCAGCAGGAAATAGTAGACTGCGCTGCTGCAATACTTGCCAGGGTTTAATGGCTTCAACGTATTTTTCTTGGGCTATGGCGGCCCAACCATAACCCAATAAGGCTTGATTGGATTCAATGCCATCCAAGCGAACTTTGCGGAACTCTTCGATAGCAGCGAGATAACTTTTTTCTTGCAGATAGGTGTAACCCGTTGCTGTGTGAGCTTTATCTTGCAGGGTTAAATATTCGGCGCGCGATTGGCTATTGGCATCAAAAGATAATTCAGTCAGCTCGTTAAAAAAGAGTTTGGCAGTTTTCATATCGCCGTTGCGCGCATTGGCGGCGCCGAGATTGTAGAGCGCGAAGGGCGTCCATTGTGCCAACTTGTCTTTCTCAATTTTTTTAATGCTCAGCGGTATGAGGTCATTTTGCTTGATCTGCAAATTGATTTGCAGCGAATGCATTTCTGCCAAGAGTTCTTCATTAAACTTCTCGCTGACACGATTAAAACTATTTGCTGCGCCCGCCCAATCGGCGCGGGCATATTGTAATTTTCCTAAATAAAACCACGCGGCATCGCGCACATTTTGTGGGCGGCTATTGTCTTGCAAGAGTTGCGTAAATAATTGCTCGGCGTGGTTTTGCATACCGAAAGCGAGACTTAAACCACCGGCAATCAATTCAGGATTATTGCCGTGACCGCGAATACCATCGCGCGCATCGGCCACCATAAGCTCGGTGATCGCAGGAATATAATCCTGCTGATAATAATGATAGAGGGATACGCCATAGCGCAAATCGGCTACTTGGGTTTTAGGTTTTTCAGCCGCTTGCGCCGCAGCACCGCACAGGCTGAACACAGCCGCACTCATGCACAGTGCTGGCATTGATACCAAAGCGCGCTTGTTGCTAAACCATTCCGCGAGGGAT
>CAUOQW010000151.1:0-6144 GCA_963506825.1 uncultured Cellvibrio sp. | reverse complement strand
TTGCTCGCCCCTGGATTCCACCCGCATCGCTTTGGCTAACCCAAGTCGCTATCACCACTCATATTGACGATGAATCAAAATCGCCCGCGCAGAAATTAAAAATAGTGAACAGCGACCAATTGCGCCAAGGCATTTACGCCTACACCGCCATTCACGCCCCGCGCGGTTTAAACGAACGCATTTACCACCAATGGAGTCGCAACGGCAAAAAGTTAGATAAAATTCCGCTGGATATTAAAGGCGGCCGCGAACAAGGTTACCGCGCTTGGAGCCACAAAATGAATTTCCCAGAAGAGGTTACCGGGCACTGGAAAATTTCAGTGTTAACCGAAGCCAATCAAGTGATTGGCGTTTTGCGGTTTGAAGTAGTGGATGTGGCGCAATAGCCTGAGCCGTAACTAGGGGACCAATGAAGTTATTCATACATCGAATTAAGCATTTGGAAGGTTAACCCAAACTTCTGCAGATATTGTTTAACTCGGTGAGAATCGTTAGTAGATGATTTTTTATCGCGACTGACATTGAATAGCACACGCCCAGCCTCAGCCATAGAGCGACTCGCTTTGCATACTTTAATAACTTCATTTAATTGTAAGCGGTCAAACAAATCCATTGCATTCAATTGTTCAGCCGAGAGCAATTGCTCTAATGTGGAATCTTCACCCGATTTAGATTGGAACCCTTCCCAAGCAGATTGCAAGCGCATCACTTCACCCTGCACAATTTCTTCGGTAATTCGACCACCTACAGCCAAAGTAGCCATTCGAGTAATACTGGAATTCAAATCGCGAAAATTGGCTCGCCATAATGCATTTGACGAATGTGCAAATTTTAAATAAGTTTCGCGTGCGACTTTATTGAAATTAACTTTATAGCCAGCCTTACGAGTGAAATTTTGCAATTCGTGTTCGATATTAGGTTCAAGATCTTCAATACGATTTTTAAGCGACGGCAACTCATAAGTCCATAAATTAATTCGTGCCAATAAATCCTCGCGAAATAATCCTTGGCGCACCTGCTCAAACAAATCGCGATGAGTTCCAGCAATTAGTTGGAAGTCGCTGGACACAGGCTGATCCCCACCAAAGGGCATAAAGATTTTTTCTTCGATGGCGCGCAGCAGCATGGCCTGCTCATCCAAACCCAGCTCGCCAATCTCATCTAAAAATAATAGGCCTTGATGTGCTTCACGCAATAACCCGATGCGCGCATTTAATGCCCCAGTAAATGCACCTTTTACATGGCCAAACAAGGCAGACATGGCATTATCGCCGCGCAAGGTTGCACAGTTAACCTCAACTAACTTTCCGATTAATTGACTACGTTGTTTTTTTAATTCGTAAATACGTTTGGCGAGTTGCGACTTGCCAGCACCGGTTGGGCCATTTAATAAAATTGGCGCGGTCGATTTAATGGATACCTGCTCTAGCTGCAAAATCAATTCGTTGAACGCGCGGTTGCGTGTTTGAATCCCACTTTTTAAATGGGTCACTGCATCGCTGGCTTCTTTTGCAAAACGCGACGCGATTTGATCGTAACGCGACAAATCCAAATCAATAATATGGTAAGTGCCTTGGGTGCCATCTTTACTCGGCGACGATTGCAATAACTTACCCGGCAAGTAATGCGCTTCGGTCAGCAAATACAAACAAATTTGCGCAACGTGCGTACCCGTGGTGATATTTACGAAATAATTATTTTGTTCAACATCAAATTGCTGGCTGCGCGCCACATCGTGAAGTTGGCCGTAGACCTGCTCAAAATCCCAAGCGTCATCGCACACAATCGGAAAGGTGGTCACCTTGGTATTGGGTGAAACCTCAGCCATATCCCGCATCGTTATATCCAATAGCACCTGATCTTCCGGCAAATACATCAACAGATATTCGCTCACCGGAAACTCCGGGTGGCGCAATAGCGAAAGACTTGGCCGCCAGCGCTCCCAGCGTTTCTTGCCAAAACCACCATGATCCAACCGCGAACCAAGAATCCCTATAACCACATTACCCATAAAGATAACTTCCTATCTATTTAGATATATTTTTAACTTACAACACTTTAACCAAATCACTAAAGACCTTCCACTTAAATTATTTTTCTATTAAGTATCAATAACTTAAAAATATTTTTCAATCGAATCTCAAAGTTGGCAACTCTATTGCAATTATCTAGATACAACAAAACTAAAATTGAGAAGGTGAGGAAAATGGATAAGTACGAAGTGATGCATAACCAAGGACAAGTGCCGGTTAAATCTTGGACGCGCGGCGTGAGCTTTGATGAGAACGCCAAGCAACAAGTGAACAACATGGCGAGCATGCCATTTATCCATAAATGGATTGCGGTAATGCCCGATGTGCATCTCGGTAAAGGCGCGACTATTGGAAGCGTAATTCCAACCATTGGCGCGATAATTCCTGCCGCGGTGGGCGTGGATTTGGGATGCGGAATGATGGCTGCGAAGACCACACTAAATGCATCGCAATTGCCTGATTCGTTAACAGCATTACGTAACGAAATTGAGAAAAAAGTGCCGCATGGAAGCAGCCCCAAAATGCGCGGAATGCGCGATAAAGGTAGCTGGGCAAATGCACCCGAAGATATTACTAACGCATGGTTGCATTTAGATGATGGATTCAAAAAGCTGTGTGAGAAGCACCCATTTTTGAAAAACACCAACAACATGAATCATTTGGGAACGCTTGGAAGCGGAAACCATTTTATTGAAATTTGTTTGGATGAAAACAATGCGATTTGGGTGATGCTGCATAGCGGGTCGCGCGGAGTGGGTAACCGAATTGGAACACATTTTATCGAACAAGCAAAAAAAGATATGGAGCGTTGGTTTATTCATTTGCCTGATAAAGATTTGGCGTACATCCCCGAAGGTAGCGATAAGTTTCGCGATTACGTAGAAGCCGTTGCATGGGCACAAGATTTCGCCAAAACCAACCGCGAAGTCATGATGGCGAGAACGATTCAAGCCTTGCGCGACATTTTAAAAATACCTTTCGAGGTACATGTGGAAGCGGTGAACTGTCACCACAACTATATCAGCCGCGAAAATCATTACGGTGAAAACGTGTGGGTAACGCGTAAAGGTGCAGTGAGTGCGAAAAAAGGCGAGATGGGAATTATCCCTGGAAGCATGGGCGCAAAATCGTTCATCGTGCGCGGATTAGGTAACGAAGAAAGTTTTTGCAGCTGTAGCCACGGCGCAGGTCGAATTATGTCGCGTACTGAAGCTAAACGTCGCGTTTCACTTGCAGAACATTTGCAAGCAACTGCTGGTGTTGAATGCCGAACCGATGAAGGTGTGATTGACGAAACACCCTCTGCCTATAAACCCATCGAAAAAGTGATGGAAGCGCAATCGGATTTGGTGGAAATCGTTCACACACTGAAGCAAGTATTGTGCGTTAAAGGTTAAAAAATTGCATCACGGACGATGTAATTTAAAAGAATTTGGTGCGTTTTTATTTATGGAAAAAATAAAAACACTGATTGAAATCAGCGGTTCAGTGTTAAAGCTGGCTGACGCAATCGCCTCTGGCTGTTTGCGTATCGAAATCGAGCAGGCGCCAAATAAATGCTGTTTAGCTCAGCGGTAGAGCAGCGGGTTCTAATCCGTGTGTCGTTGGTTCGAATCCAATTACAGCACCTATGCTATAGCTCATATGGTAGAGCATCTCACTGTTAATGAGACGGTTGCCGGTTCAATTCCGGCTAGCAAAACTACCTTGTCCCGGTAGCTTTAAAAAAATGTTCAAACGAACAACGCAGACTTCCGCGAGAACTGCACAGAAAGTAAATATGGATTTACGAAGGGCAAAGGATTTCACTTTTTGTGCAGTAATCGAACATGGGCTTGCCTTGTATGAAAACGAGTTGTTTCGACATAGATTTAGCAGTTAGAAATTTATGTCCTGACACGAACGATCAATCAAGCCAAACCTATGTGGAGGTTCTGCCTTTTAATTACAAAGATGGAAAAAGGAAAACGAAAATGATCTTCATGAAAAAATATATTATTACGGATGCACAAATTGGTTTGCTCTTTAAAGACCAGCAATTCCAAAAAGTCTTGACTGCAGGCACTCATAAATTCTGGAACTGGAGCGAAAACCACACAGTTCAATCTATTAACATTACTAACAGTATCAACGAAGGTGTCGGCAAAGAGGTTTTGTACCTTGCCGATATCTACCCTGAATTGTTTGCTGAATATTTGCAACCTTGGGAAACCAGTGAGCATCAAGTAGGATTAATTTACCAACAAGGTGTATTACGCGAAATTAAAGCACCCGGTCAACGCGGCGCTTATTGGAAAACGAAACAAGCTATTAGTATTGAGTTAATTGATATCAGCAAAGATTTTGCGATATCGGATTCTTTGGTTCGTGTTTTGTCCGGCGCGCGTGAGCCTTTGCTGAGCCGTTCCGCGAGTTTCGCAATTGCATTATCGAATGTCGCCGAAGGCCATACCGGTTTTCTAATGGCAGATGGTAAAACAATTTCCACACTTGAGCCTGGCTTGCATATGTGGTGGAAATTCAATCGTGTTATTGAAGTAAAGCAATTTGATTTACGTTTGCAAAATATGGAAGTTAACGGTCAGGAAATTTTAACCAAAGATCGCGTAAGCCTGCGCATTAACTTATCGGCTATGTGGCAGATAACTAACGCTGAATTGACAAAAAATGAATTGGCCGATGCAAAAGATTATTTGTATCGCGAATTGCAGTTGGCGCTCAGAACCATTGTAAGTACCCAAACCCTGGATGAATTATTGGCTGACAAAAATTCACTCAACCAACAGGTGCTCGCGATAGTTGCTGAAAAATCGGCAGCCTATGGCATAGCGCTAAAATCAGTCGGCGCACGCGATATTATTTTGCCCGGCGAAATGAAAGCTATTTTGACTCAAGTAGTAGAAGCGCAAAAAATCGCTGAAGCCAACTTAATCAAAAGGCAAGAAGAAACCCAAGCAACAAGGTCTTTGCATAACACCGCAAAAGTCATGGAAGGCAACCCTGTGTTGTTGCGCTTGAAAGAGCTGGAGATTTTGGAAAAAATTACCGGCAGGATTAACACTTTAAACGTTTATGGCGGCCTAGATGGCGTTATGAATGATATGGTGAGGTTAACGGATAGAACTGCTAAAAATTAATTGGGTGGCTGGCTTCGCTGGCCTTTTTAAAAATTAGTTATAGCAATTTTAACATCAAGCAAACTGAAACAATAATTGTAGCCTTTATAACTACAACATCTCGGAGAACTAAAATTGGACATTGACTTTTTTCTGAAAGAAAGAACCAAATTTATTCGCTACTTTTATGAAACACACAAACACCATTTAGCAAAATCATGGCCGACATAGAGAATGAAGTAGAGCCTTATATCCCGCCTTACAGTGAAGAAGCCGAGCCAGCGTTTCTGACTGAATGGTTAGATGCAAAGTCGGGATTGGAGACCTGTGGGCATCACGCATTATCCATGCTTTCCTCATCACTCCAACTATTTTTAAAAGCATGGGTGGATCGCTTAGATAGATATCATGGAATGACCTTTGATGATATTAGCTTCAAAAAAGGTTGGCTTAATGGCTATAGCAAGATTTTCAGTGAAATTGGACTAGATATATCAGAATGCCCTGCGGATTTAAAAATCATTGAGCAGATACCTTTAGCGAGGAATCGAATCCAGCATCCAGAGGAAATCACAAACCTTTATGCTTCTCATTCGGAAAAAGATTTGAGCAAATATCCAATCCCATATTTTATTCAAGATTCCGAGCTGCTTTTAACCTCTGGTCAAGAAAAGCAGTCATGGCTTTTTCCACCTAAAATAGTCCCTACAAAAGAAAAAATTATTGGGGCAATTGAGACTGTCGAGAAGCTCTGCTCTTGGCTAGAGGAGGCATACTGGGCAGCACACAAAATGCGCGGGTCTGCTTCACAGGACATCCAAATCAAAATAAGCCATGAGATTTTTAATCATGCGATTAGTTACTATCAAGCATATTCTAAATTGATAAAAGATAATGATACATACAACCCATCCTACGTGTGCCTAGCATTTTCAATAGAGTTATTCTTTAAATGTCTAGATGCAACAACGGTATTCACACCTTACCGATCATCA
>CAUOQW010000150.1:0-6169 GCA_963506825.1 uncultured Cellvibrio sp. | reverse complement strand
TCCCTCTGGGAGAGGGCTAGGGTGAGGGTTTATGCTGATAATTGCTGAGCTTCGCTCAACCAAGCTTCAACTTGTAACTGTTCTTTCAAACTAACCACATGACCTACAATAATCAGTGCAGGCGATTTCACTTGTTCGCGCAATACGGCTGCGGGAAAATTTGCCAAATCAGAAATAATATCGCGCTGATCTTTGCGGCAGCCGTTTTCGATAATCGCTACCGGAGTATCTGCTGCTAAACCGCCCGCTAATAAGTTGTCAGAAATATCGCCAGCGCGAGTCAGGCCCATGTAAAACACGAGGGTGTGATTTAATTGCGCGAGGGCGTTCCAATTTACATCGAGAGTTTTTTCCGCGTGGCCAGTTACAAAAGTGCAACCTTGCGCGATACCACGATGAGTCAAAGGAATATCGGCGTAAGTGCTGCAGCCAGATGCAGAGGTAATGCCTGGAACAACTTCTGCTTCAACACCGGCTTTGCGCAGTTCTAACAATTCTTCACCGCCGCGACCAAACACAAAGGGATCACCGCCTTTAATGCGGCACACGTTCAAACCTAATTGCGCTTGGTTGACTAGAAGTTGATTTAAATCTTCTTGCGGAATGCTGTGGTTATTTTTGACCTTGCCAACATAGAGTGCAGGCGTACTCTTTGGGAAAAGCGCGCAGATTTCTTCGCTAACTAATTGATCATAAAAAATGATGTCGGCAGAGTTGATGGCACGTAGCGCTTTCACGGTTAACAAATCCGCATCACCTGGGCCGGCGCCAACCAACCACACCTTACCGGTACGCGCTGCACGTGGTTTGTGCTGATCATTCACTCGGCTGTTGATGGGTATAGAGGTTTTGGTGTTAGTCACTACATGCTTCATAAAGTCACCTTCAAATTTACTCAGATTGCTTTGCTGAACTTTTCAGAAAGCGTTGTGAGTTTGCATGAGATGACTTTTGCAAGCGCAGTGCCAAGTTAAAAAAAAGCGCGGGCTTAAATATAAAATCCTTTTATTTCATAGAGTTAATTATAGGTTAAGGGTTTACACGCAGAGCGGGACAGAGACTAACCCAAAGTATCGAATGCTATATGTGGTTTTAATTGGTGCGCAGACGCGCCATAACAAAGCAAATTTGAATCTTTTAAATCTTCAACAATGCACACACATAAAACAAAGTGATGGTGCACGGCGCACCACATGAATGCATTTTTAAATTTTTGATGATTTTTTTGGAATTTGACGCGCTAAAATTGCAATGGTGGCACCAAGCAATTGTTCATAGAGGGATACAACACAGACAAAAACCATCAAAATCACCATTTTGGCGCGCACTTTATGAAAAGCCCTTGGACAAACAACTCAATCAACAAGAAGCTTGGCGTGATTAGTGCTCTTTTAAAGCCAACAACAGACTATTAAATCAATAACTGAAATAGATTATTACTGATGTGTAACTTGAGCCGCCCTCAATAGCTCTATAGAGTAAACACTCATCTCAATGAATATCGCCATGCAACCAACATCAACCACTTCGCCCGCCCTTATCGACAGCTTTGGTCGCGCCATTAGCTATGTGCGTCTATCCGTTACTGATCGCTGCGATCTGCGCTGCATCTATTGCATGGCGGAAGATATGACCTTTCTGCCGCGCTCAGAAGTACTCTCTATAGAAGAACTTGTACTCTTGGGCAAAACCCTGTGCGAACTGGGCGTGACCAAGTTGCGTATTACTGGCGGGGAACCATTGATTCGCGGTGGGATCATCGAGCTAATGCAAGAACTGGGAAAAATCCCCCAACTACAAGAACTCTGCCTTACCACTAATGGCACCCACCTTGCCCAACATGCGCAAGCCTTAAAGGATGCCGGAGTTGACCGCATCAATATCAGCCTCGACAGCCTCAGTCCAGAACGCTTCAAGCAGCTCACTCGTTTTGGCGATATCACTCAAGTCTTTACCGGCATCAAAGCAGCGCAAGCGGCTGGTTTTGAGCGCATTAAACTCAATTGCGTGGCGCTTAAGCACTACAACGCCGATGAAGCGCCCGAGCTAGTGCGATTCGCCCTTAATGAAGGGCTAGATATCAGCTTTATTGAAGAAATGCCGCTCGGCCGAATTGATGGTCATGGTCGCGCCGCAGAATTTATTAGCAGTGCCGACTTGCGTGAACAAATCGGCAAAAGCTTCGCCCTGTATCCCATTCAAGCCAGTAGCGGCGGGCCCGCGCGCTACTGGCAAGCCGCTGGCTTTGATTCGCGTATTGGCTTTATATCACCCCACTCCGAGAATTTTTGCAGCAGCTGTAACCGCGTACGCGTAACGGCTACCGGCAAGTTGATTCTGTGTTTAGGGCAGGAAAATAGCGCCGATTTGCGCTCCGCTATGCGCGACCATCCAACGCCCGAATTGGCCTTGCGTGAAACCCTACTAAAGGCGATTGTGCACAAACCGGAAAAACACGATTTTGATTTAACCGAAGAACCACAGATATTGCGGTTTATGAGTGTGACAGGGGGCTAGCCCCCTTCTATTTATTCAACAGGATTTCTATGTCATCCCAAAAAGAATTTGAACCCCTAAATATTTGCATCCTGACCGTTTCAGATACACGCAATCTGGAAACCGACACCTCAGGTCAAAAACTGCAAGATCTGCTGACAGCAGCTGACCACCATTTATATGAGCGTAATTTAGTGATTGATGACATCTACCAAATTCGCGCCGTGATCTCACAATGGATTGCCGATAAACAGGCACAAGTGGTTTTGATTACCGGCGGAACAGGTTTCGCCGGGCGCGATAGCACCACCGAAGCCGTGGCCCCCTTATTTGATAAAACCGTGGTGGGTTTTGGTGAATTATTTCGTCAGGTTTCCTATGAGGAAATTGGCACTTCTACCATTCAATCGCGGGCGACCGCCGGTCTTGCCAATCGCACCTTGATATTCTGCCTGCCAGGTTCGACTGGCGCATGCACAACCGCGTGGGAAAAAATAATCGTTGAACAGCTCGATAGCCGCCACAAACCCTGCAACTTTGTTGGACAACTGCGTATCCAGCAGTAAGCTTTTACCGCCATTAATTTTTGTCAGAAGGGACTCTGCATAATTTTCCTGCACATGTATTCATCTGGTGCACAAGTCAGATTTCATGCTCGGCTTTGCAGCCTCCTCATACTCTTCTTATAGACTTTTCCTCATAATTTCTTTACATATCTTATAGCTTTTGAACTAAAAAATAGCATCTGCTAATTTTTCTATGAGCGATATGCCATTTATCTACCAAAAATTCAAAATAACTATTTGTTGGCAAAGTCTTTGCTAATTACCCTTGCCGCGCTTCTCTTTGCGCTTGAAACAAGACTCAGCCATGAACGATTTTTTTTTGGGTAATACCGCTGTGCCTGCCTTGCTTGCTGCAATGGATGCACTCACGTTAGAGCAAGACTTCCAAATATTTTTTAGAAAAGCCGCCACCTCCGTTTGCAAATTATTAAATGCCGACGGTGCCGCGTTAATTTTATTGGATGAGCGCCGCGAATTTTTTGAATACCATTTATTTGAAGGCGATCAAGAAGATCGTCTCAACCCCTATAAAGGTATGCGCTTTCCTGCCAATCAGGGCATAGCGGGGCGTGTACTCAAAACTAAAAGCAGTATTTTTGTCAGCGATTATTCTTTAGATCCAGATGCCATGCCCGATTTGGTTAAAGGTGGCTTGGTTGCAAATTTTGTTATACCTTTAATTTCATCCGATCAAGTTATTGGCGTACTCGCCTCTTCATGGTTTAGACAACCGGAAAATATCCCACCGCAAATTTTTGCACTTGCCGAGCGCATTGCCAGCCAAATTGCAGTGGCTTGTCACCGCGAACAATTGGAAAATCAATTGCGCTCCATGGTCAGCATAGACCCACTAACCCAGCTCAGCAATCGTCATGGGATAATGCACTTCCTCGATCAAAAAGCCGATCAACTCGCACGCCACAATCGTAGCTTTGCATTATTTTTTATTGACTTAGACGGTTTAAAAACCGCCAATGATCAATGGGGTCACGATACCGGTGACAATATTTTGCGCGATGCCGCCAATCGTTTGCGCGATGTGGTACGCAAAAGCGATTGCATTGGCCGCTTGGGCGGCGACGAATTTTTAATTATTGCCGAGTGCGACGAACACAGCCTTACCATTCTCGCTAATCGTTTTATTCAAGCGCTACGCATTCATTTTGGTACCGGCCGTAAACGCGGAAGAATTTCTGCCAGCATTGGCATTGCCTTTTCACCCTTAGATGGTACTGACCCAAACAAATTACTGCGCAAAGCCGATGCCGCTATGTATTCAGCAAAAACTGAAGGCGGCGATAGATTTCATTTTGCCTCGCGCGCATCCGCCTGCGAATTTGAAAAAAGTATTTCCGCCGTCGATATTGAAAGTGCACTGGATTCTGACGAAATTTGTTTGTGGTATCAGCCCATTATTTCCCTGCGCAACAAACAAGTGATAGGCTTTGAAAGTTTGGTACGTTGGCAAAAAGTGGATGGCAGTATCGTGGGCGCCCTACCCATTATTAAAGCGATTGAATCGGCACGCGGGGATTTGGAAATTCGTTTTGGAAATTGGATTTTAAAAAAATCTGCGCAGCAAGTTTCAGAATGGAAAGCTATGGATTTCCGATACGATATTCACATCAATATTTCTGCACGACATTTTCTCCACCCTTCGTTCTTACAAGAGTTACACAAGATTCATATCGGCTTTGATAATGTCTGCAGCTCATTGATTGTAGAGATTACCGAGTCGGCAATGCTGGATGATATGGAGCGCGCGCGCAGAATTATTTTGCGCTGCCAAGAGCTTGGCGTGCGTGTAGCAGCTGATGATTTTGGTACAGGCTACTCTTCGCTAACCTATTTAAAATGCCTGCCGCTCAACTCACTTAAAATAGATAGATCCTTCGTTACGGATTTACCGCACAATCAAGTGGATAGGGATATTGTGAGTGGAATTGTTTCTATCGCGCACGCACTGAATTTATCGGTCGTAGCAGAAGGCGCTGAAAATGAAGATCAGCTAGAAAGTTTAAGAGCCTTAGGTTGCGATCAATTGCAAGGCTACATCATCAATCCACCTATGCCGCTTGAACAGGTCATGGATTGGAACAACGCCTATCGTCAACGCAATAATATACAAAGCTATGATAAGGTCATCACACCAAAGCTATGCATCATTGCAACCCAAGGCTGAGAAATCTTTAGTAAGTTGTAGGCAGTCGTTTCAATGCGCTTTTACGTGCAGCAATCAATTCTTTATAGGTTTGAATCATCGTGAAGTTGACATGGGTTCCATTAAGTTTTAATGCATCCTGCTGACGCTCATACTCTGAAATTTCGGCCATTAATTTGGCTCGTAAGTCATCGCTGCGAAACAGATTAATTCCAACGCCCATTTGATTTGCTGATCTTTTCATCGCACTTACTCCTTACAGTTAACTCAAGTGTAACTTGCCATTAACTATCATTATTCACTACCTTTGACTGCCACAGAGCCAAACCTTGGCGTGTGACACTGCTAAATGCGAGCATGCTATTAAAAGCGCCTGCCACCTATAAAGCATAGCCTAGCGCTCAGGTGAACAAATAGGTTTGGCTAGACTGTTTACTTATGAAGAGCAGGTATGGAAGCGGGCTTATATACGTGTTAGCAATAAGCAAACCGAAAAACATGTCGGAAATAACACCTGCATGCACAATGTAAGTAATTTTTATCGCGCACTTTCAAAGACCTAGACCGACAATTTAAAAAATATGCGAATAGATATAACTGATAGGTTAAAATCTCGCTGTTAATATTCTTAAGTGCGGAAGGCCACCTATACAAACTAAATTCATTTGAAATCGGTTAATTCCTAGCGCTTACTAGCGACAAGCGGAATTCTGGTCGATACTCATAAGACTGCTTTATCAGGATCTTATTTTTCGCGACTTATGCCGACCAAAACTTTTTACTCCAAGCTACTCTTACTAGCCCTAATACTTACTTTTGCCGCCATAGCGGCCAAGAGTTTTTTGCCGCAAAAAACGTTACTGCTGATACCCGGAGATAACAATACCACGCCTTATTATTTATCCGAACAAATGGATAGCACCGGTAATAAAGCTGTTTATTGGAT
>CAUOQW010000149.1:0-6180 GCA_963506825.1 uncultured Cellvibrio sp. | reverse complement strand
CAATAAGGTTTTACCCTGCGAGTATTCCGCAATGTTGCGTTTAAAATCTTCTTCACTGGAGTGATCCATAGAGCCCGTAGGTTCATCGAACAATAAAATTGCCGGGTCATTTAATAACGCGCGCGCAATGGTGACGCTTTGGCGTTGCCCACCCGAGAGCAATTGGCCATGTTCACCAACGGGCATCGCCATACCGGCTGGATGCTGATTCACAAATTCTGTTAGGCCACTTAAACGTACAGCTTCTAACAATACTTCATCGCTAACATGGCCAGCGCCCATTGCAATATTGTCGCGCAGACTGCCAAAAAATAAATTTACATCTTGCGACACATAACCAATATTGCGGCGCAATTCGGCAGGGTCTAATTGGCGAATATCTATACCATCAATTAATACCGTGCCCTCACTCGGTTCATATAAACCAGCAATCATTTTTTCTAAGGTGGTTTTACCCGAACCATTACGACCAAGAATGGCAACGCGTTCTCCTGGGTTAATTTTAAAAGAAATATTGCGCAAGACTTCGCGCTCATCGTTGGGATATTTAAAACCGACTTGTTTGAATTCAATCCCACCTTGTAAACGCGCGCGGCTAATCCAATTAGAACCTGCCGGGCGATCTATGGGCGTCCTCATAACTTCATCTAAATTAGCCAGCGCCGTTGCCGCTTGGTGATATTGCATTAACAAGCCAGCAGTTTGGCTGATTGGCCCCATAACTCGAGCAGATAACATGTAACATGCAATCAAGCCACCTTGGGTTAAATTGCCATCAATAATTTGATAGACACCGACGATAATAATAATCACCGACACAATTTGTTGTAACCAAGCTGTACCTGCGCTAACCGTACCCGACAGCATGCGCATTTTTACAGAAACCCGCGAAAGCAATAGGGTTGTTTGTTCCCATATAGCCTGCATACGGCCTTCAGCACCAGTAGTTTTTAAGGTTTCAAGCCCTTGCAAGCTTTCTACTAAAATTGCATTTCGCTGAGCAGCAGCTTGCATAGAGTTATCTGAAAGGCTGCGCATTTTATGCTGCACTGCAGCGGCGTAAACTAAGGCCACAATAATTCCAAACAGAATGGGAAATACCAATGGCCAGGAAATAATAAGAATGACAACAGTGAATAATAAAACGAAAGGAAGATCGACAAAGGCTAAGACTGTGGCAGAACTGATAAAACCGCGTATGGCTTCAAACGATTGCAAACTCGACGCATAAGACCCTACCGAAATAGGCCGCTCGGCAAGCTTCATTCCTAAGACACGCTCCATGATGGTTGCCGATAATGTAATATCGGTTCGGCTTGCGGCTAAATCCACAAACCATGCGCGCATCATTCGCAAACCAAAATCGGCGGAGATCATTAAAACTATGCCAAGCGACAACACCCACAGCGTATCGGTCGCGTGATTTGGCACTACCCGGTCATACACATTCATGACGAATAGTGGTGATGCCAAAGCAAAAATATTGATAATAAAAGCTGCGAGCAAAACATCGCGATACAAATCTCGATGCTCTGTGATAACACTCCAAAACCAATGCCCTCTATTCACTTTTGCAATAGATGTTGCACGCGCATCAAAGCGTTGTTCAGGGCGAGCATAAATAACACGGCCAGAATAAGTTTCTACCAATTCAGCCAGCGGAATTACGCTGGTGGTGTTACCCAATTCAGGAAAAGCAACGCGCGCACTTTGGGTATCCTTATTAAGCTCCAACAATACGCAAGCAGAATTGTTTTTGAGCAGGAGTATGACCGGAAACAAAGCGTCATTGAGATGCGTAAGCTCACGCACCACTATTTTGCTAGTGAGCCCTGCACGTTTCGCTGAACGCGAAAATGAAGAGGGAGTTAATTGATTATGCTGTAGCGGCAAACCTGCAAGTAAAGTTTCAGCGGTGGTCAAAATGCCATGTGCACGAGCAAGAATTAGCAAACATTCCAACAAGGGCCCACCCTTCTCTGCTGAGCCAGTTTGTTGCATTACCATTATGCTCTCCAAATTCAAGCGGCCATGTCAATCCAGAGTAAAAATACTCATAATGCCCACAAATATAGTAGTCACTGGCTAGTTTCGCAATTTTAAAAAAGCGTTTAACTGAGTTTTAGGTTATAAAAAAAGCACAGACTCCAAATAGAGCTGTGCTTTTTAGCGAACCTCTAAGAATTAACCCTGACGGGAGACAGTCACTTCAACACGGCGATTAGTGGCGCGACCCGTATCCGTAGCGTTATCACCCACTGCACGAGTCGCACCGAAGCCTTCTGTTTGATAAGTAATTTGATCCAAACCATTGGCAACCAAATAGTTTTTAACACTTTCTGCACGCGCTTTTGACAGGGGGATATTAATCATATCGGTACCCGTATTGTCGGTATGACCTTCAATTTTAATGTGCACAACATTAGGCGTATTTTTAATTTGTTGAATAAGTGCATCCAGCTTTTGCGCCGCATTGGGCGTTAATACTGAACTACCCACATCAAACAAAGCGTCGCCACTTAAACGCACCACCTCTGAAATCAAATCTTTACGAGAGTAGCCATCAGCCACTTCAAGTGGGCACGCATTAGCGCCATCCGTTTTAATTTTATCGCTGACTTTGGCGTCTTTAACTTGCACTAAATTATCGCGAGTAATTTTAAGTACAGGCAATAAACCGCCCATAGCCGTTAAAGTACGAGCGTGGGCGATATTTAGATCGGCTTGAGCACTGGTATAAGCGCGACTAGCCTGAAAATATTCATTCTCAGCGTCCAACACATCCAGCAGTGACCGCTGGCCGATTTTAAACTGCTCGTTGTAAGCGGTACGAACCTTATCGCTGGAACGGCGGTGTTGATCCAGCGATTTAAGCTGTTCTCTAATGCGATAGGAATCGTTGTAAGCAATTTGAGTCGTTTGGCGTAGATCAACACAAGCCTTATCGCGCAAATCTTTCGCTTGATTAACTTCTTCCAAGGTTCTGCGGACAGCTGAACGAGTAGCGCCACCCGCAAATAAGTTATAAGTTACCGCTAACTCAACGGCACTTTCATCGCCATAGCGCGCCGCATCAGCCCGCTCATCAAAACCATTAGTGTTGCGGCTAACAACTTGACGTGCGCGTAACTCAACCTTGGGCATATAACCCGAACGCGCTACTTTTACATTCGCTTGAGTTGCCGATATGTTTTTAATCGCAGCATGAAAACCACTATTACCGTGATAAGCCAGCTGTAAAGCTTCGCGAATATTGGCCGGCAAATTGGTTTTGGAAAGTTCAGAAGCCGTTAAATCCGACGCGGGCAAACTACCCACGATGCGAAGATAGCGCGCCGTTACATCATGCAAATTAGAGGCTTCTGTTAATAAGTTAGTTTCAGCTAGCGCCAAGCGCCCAGCAACTTGTTCCAAATCCACTTTACGCCCAACGCCTGAAACCACACGCTCTTCAATTTGAGCAAACACATCTTGATGCTTGGCATAATTGTCGCGAGCTGAACTTAGCAATGCACGCTCACGGCTAACATCTTCATAGGCGCGAACGGCTTCAAACGCAGTATCTTCAATATCATTGAGCAGCTCGTAATAGCGAACCAAACGCTCGCCTTCAAAACGTTCGACCTGCCCCACAGTTCTAAAACCTTCAAATAAACTCTGCGTTAAAGAGACCTGGCCTTGCGTAGAGGAATAATCATCGCGCCCATCAAAATCGCGTTTTGTTTTACCTGTACTGGCCGCCAAATCAACGGACGGCAAATAGCCCGCCTTTGCTTCCCCCACTTGATGGCTGGCGGCTTTAAAAGCATGCCAACTCGCTTGAACATCGGGGTTAGACTCAATGGCTTGGATGGCGGCATCATGAATATTGGCAGCGGGTGCAGCATGAGCAACAAGACTGGAAAATGCTAAACAACTAAAAAATGCGCAATAAAAGAGTGAGCTCACACGGATACTTGAACCAATTTTCATCATTAACCGAACCTTTTGAACACTCATAAAGACAGGGGGCATTGTGCAAGCAAACAGGATAAAGCGCCCATTTTATATAACTATTTAACACATATCTTTAAACTATGTCAGCTAAAACTGCATTTGACGTGATAATGTCATCATAACCCAGCACAAAAAGACCCACAAGCAGACGCAATTTTCCGTGACTCACATCACAAAAATTAAAACCAAAATAAATGCTCTCGCTAAAGGTTAGCTCAAAAAGATAGTTTTGCTCACTGGGCTCAACAAAACTCACTCGCTTTCTCATAAATACTTATTTGAAAGTGCGCTGTATCCACCACACCTTCCTTTATAGAAGAGCTGAGAAGCTCCGGTGTTAACTTCCACGCAAAAGGAGTCATGGATAACAATGATGCAGTTAAATCCCCCGCTGGTACACATAAAAGGAAGCAAACCGAATCCTGCCTAAGCTCTTTGAACCCTTGAGGCAATATTGGCTTGGGATGGGGTCTTAGAGTTTGGTAAATTTTTTTACGTAACTCGATCAAATGCAGATCACCTGGCGTCACTATGACCAATTTACCGGCAGGTTTTAACACACGAAACAACTCTTCATCTTTGCTGGGCGCATAAATTCTGGTTATCACATCCATACTTGCATCCTTAAACGGAAGCGAATGGCTTGAGGCAACCACGTAGGTCAGCTTCTGCCTGCCACCTTTGGCCGCCAAGCGTATACCTGCTTTCGATATATCAAGCCCGTACACATCTGCATTGGCACAATGCTCATGCAACAAGCGAGTGAAATAACCTTCCCCGCAACCTATATCTAAAAGACGTTCAGTGTCGGAGCGGATAATTTTTTTCAGCTCGTCAATTAATGGCAAAAAATAACCTGCCGTTAAAAACTCTCTGCGCGCAATCAACTGTTGTTTCGCATCGCCAGGCTCACGGGAGTTTTTGTGATGCACAGGTAAGAGATTAAAGTAACCTTCTTTGGTTCTATCAAATTGGTGGCGATTAAAACATGCAATGCCTTGCGGATTTTCACTGAGCGGGAGTGCACACAAAGGACAGATCAAGGCTTTCATACTGAATGTTCTAAGAAAAAAGCCAGAATGCCGAGCTTACTAAAAATTAGCAAGTATCAAGGCAGACGATTTTAGCGCTAAATATAGCAAGTATTTTTATTGAGTGACGAAAACACAGCAGCCACAAAAATTTGGCCGCCAAAGTAAGATGTACCACAAGAAAGATGCGCTGTTAATACAGCGCATCCAATACAAAAATTTAACGGATATTACTCATCTTCAGGCACTTCATAGCGATCAATAATATCGCGCACCAAACCACTGCGCACAATATCATCACGGGCGAATTCATGAATGTAAACATTCGGCAAACCGCTCAAACGTTCAACCGCGTCCGCCAAGCCATTTGACCCATGAATATCACTTTGTTTTACGTCGCCATTAATAACAACCTTACAGTCCTCACCGATGCGCGTTAAAAACATTTTCATTTGCGCAACGCTGGTATTTTGCGCTTCATCTAAAATTACAAAAGTTTTGCTGTTAAAGGTTTTACCGCGCATAAACGCTAAGGGTGCAGCAACGATTCGGCCATGGCGCAAACAGTAGTCGACCGTACCGGCACCAAGACGCTCATTTAAAATATCGCGGAAGGCATCTATATAGACAGAGAATTTCTCATCGAGATCACCCGGTAAAAAACCTAAACTTTCACCCGATTCCACCGCGGGGCGCGTGAGAATAATGCGCTCAATGCGACCAGACTCCAAAGCCTCAGCAGCCAATGCACCCGCACAGTAACTTTTACCCGTACCGGCTGGGCCAATACCAAAAGTTAGGGCATGATGATTAATTGCATTGATATATTCTTGCTGAGATTGGTTTTTTGCGCGGAGAGGTTGGGCGGAGCGAGGGGGAGAGTAAGCTGTTTCGACTTGTTTCGAGCGGGATTTTAGATCAACTATGTTGTCATCGATTCTCGGTTGTTTTCGCGACGACTTGTGTCGAGAACTTTTTTGGATGCTTTCATCCGAGAAACTACCATGGGGATTACTGCGTCTAGCGTGATTTCTTCTTGCCATAAATGGTCACCGCCCTTAGCTTTAAAGTTAACAACAGGTTCAAAGTTAACAACAAGTTTGCTTTCTAGTTTCTATTAGCGCACTGCTTATTAATAACACACTACCTATTT
>CAUOQW010000148.1:0-6186 GCA_963506825.1 uncultured Cellvibrio sp. | reverse complement strand
AGTAATTTCTATTTCTGTAACGCCAAAAGACAAGAGCATGATCGAGAAGATGGCTACTGCTATCGGCAAGTTGGTTTCTGAAGATCCAACCTTCCGTGTAGAAACTGACCAAGACTCAGGCGAAACCATTCTTCGCGGTATGGGTGAATTGCACCTTGATATTAAAGTAGACATCATGAAGCGTACTTATGGTGTTGAGCTGAACGTAGGTCAACCACAAGTAGCTTATCGTGAAACTATCACTCGCAAGATTGAAGACAGCTATACCCACAAGAAGCAATCTGGTGGTTCTGGTCAATACGGTAAGATCGACTACACCATCGAGCCAGGCGAGCCAAACACTGGTTTCACCTTCACTACATCAGTTGTTGGTGGTAGCGTTCCGAAAGAATTCTACCCAGCGATTGAGAAAGGCTTTAAGTCAATGATGGCAACTGGCCCATTGGCTGGCTTCCCGGTGTTGGACGTAGTAATTGACCTGAACGACGGTGCATTCCACGCCGTTGACTCGTCAGCAATCGCGTTCGAAATCGCAGCAAAAGGCGCTTTCCGTCAATCTATGCCTAAAGCTGGCCCACAATTGCTTGAGCCAATCATGAAAGTTGATGTGTACAGCCCAGAAGATCACGTAGGTGATGTGATTGGTGACTTGAACCGTCGTCGCGGCCAACTTTCTGGTCAAGAAGCTAACGTAACTGGCGTGCGTATTAAAGCTGACGTTCCACTGTCAGAAATGTTTGGTTACATCAGCACCCTGCGTACCATGACTTCTGGTCGCGGTCAGTTCTCTATGGAATTCTCTCACTACGCTCCTTGCCCAAGTAACGTAGCTGAAGCTGTAATTGCAAAAGAGAAAGAAAAGAAAGCGGCTGCAGCCGCTGCTAAGTAACTTTTAGCTAGCGACACAAAAAAGCCCCGCCAGTGAAAACTGGCGGGGCTTTTTTTATCTATCAAGCTGAACACAGCATTGTTTAAATCCATTTGAAAGCTTTCTTATTAAAGAGCAAATATGTCTTCTAACGCGTTATATACAGACTTATCGAGCTATTATGATTTGATGTGCGCCGACATTAATTACCAAGCACAAAGCCATTGTGTTTACCGACTACATCAAATCTTTGGCAACCAAGGCAAAGATTATCTCGATTTAGCCTGTGGCACTGGACCCCATGTTAGGCACTTTATCGATTTCGGTTATGCGACCAGCGGCTTGGATATTAATCAGCCCATGCTGAATATCGCACAAGCGCGCTGCCCTGAAGCGCAGTTTATGCAGCAAGACATGAGCAATTTTAAACCAGCTAAACAACTCGATTTGATTAGCTGTTTTTTATACTCGATCCATTACAATGCCGGCATCGCAAAATTAAAAGAATGTATTAGCAGTGTGCATGCCGCGCTTAATACCGGTGGTGTGTTTTGTTTTAATGCCGTTGATAAAAATACCATCGACAATAGAGATGGCATTAAACGCTCACTTGAACATAACAACAGCCATTTTAGCTTTCAATCCAGTTGGTATTATTGCGGCGAAGGCGACCAACAAACACTTCAGCTTTGCATTGAAAAAATTACTGGCAAAAAAACCGAAACATGGCACGATCAACATCCAATGGTCGCCGTAAGTTTTCAACAATTACAAGATTTTTTGCAGCCCTATTTTGAGGTCCATATTTTCGAACATGATTTTGATAAGATTGTGCCTTGGGGCGGAGCTTCTGGAAATGCAATTTTTGTCGGCGTAAAAATTTGATGCACAAGAAAAAACTGCCTGTTTTATATACCTTTAAACGCTGCCCCTATGCGATGCGCGCACGCATGGCGATTTATATCGCAAGTGCTGAGGTAGAGCACATAGAAGTATCCTTAAAAAATAAACCGCAAAGCCTTTTAGATTATTCACCGAAAGGCACTGTGCCGGTGGTGGTCACTGCAAATGGTGAAGTCATCGACCAAAGCCGTGACATTATGCTCTGGGCATTGCATCAAGCCGATCCCGAAAATTGGCTATTACAAAAAGATCCACCAAGGCAAGAAGAAATGAATCAGCTGGTAGATACCTATGATATTAAATTCAAACCCTTGTTAGATGGCTATAAATATTTTGACCGCTACCCTGAGTTTTCTCAGGCTGAATATCGATTGCAAGCAGAATTATTTTTACAGCTATTAGATGATCGCTTAACCAAACATAAATATTTAATGGATGAACAAATACGCTTTGCCGATGTAGCTATATTTCCCTTTATTCGGCAGTTTGCGAACACAGATAAAATATGGTTTGTAACAAGCCCCTATAAAAATTTACAGCGCTGGCTAGACGACTGTATTAACACTGCAATGTTTGCAGCCATCATGGAAACCAAAAAAATCTGAGACATGTGCAATGCGAACTATAAAAATAACCAACACGCATAAAATTATTTTATTTATTTTTGTTGCAACCCTATTTTCATTTTCATCTGCGGATACCCCTGCTCCCTTTAGCACCCAACAAAATCTATTTGATAGCACTCAACCAACCACCTTGGGTTTAACAAAGCCCACGTCAATTAATCACATTCAAGTTTTTAAAGCCATCGAGAACAAAGCGCAATATAACCATGGCGCTGTTTTATTTCCCTTTAAAGGTAAGCTTTATATTCAATGGCAAAGTTCAAAGCAAGATGAAGATGCCGCTGAAACTAAAATTCTGTTTAGTGTAAGCAATACAGGAACACAATGGCGCAAGGCTAAGACTTTGGTAGCGGCTAGAAAAAATGCGCTTATCACTAATGGTGGGTGGTGGAGCGATGGCAAAACATTAATTGCCTACATCAATGTATGGCCAGCGAATATAGAGCCGAAAGGCGGTTATGTAGAATATATTAGCAGCAAGGATGGCGAGCATTGGACAAAACCCAAACGCCTATTAAATGCGGCGGGTAACTTTGTTGAAGGTATTATAGAGCAAGATTTAAAACCGCTAGCGAGCGGTAGAATTCTTACCACAGTTCACATCCAGCCGGGCCTGATTGCAAAACCTTACTACACCGATGATCCACTGGGGATTAGCGGTTGGACTCAAGGTGAAATGCAAAACTTGGAACACCAACGCGGTATGAGCCGCGAATTAGAACCCAGCTGGTTTTTAAATCGGCAGGGGAAAATTATTATGGTTTTTAGGGATCAGGAGAGCAGCTTCAAAGTCTTAGCGGCAGAAAGTGAAGATAATGGTAAAACATGGACTAAGCCGGTAATCACTAATATGCCCGATGCTCGCGCAAAACAAAGCGCAGGCAACCTGCAAAACGGCCACGCATTTTTGGTGAATAACCCAAGCGGATCAAAACAGCGCACCCCATTAGTATTAACCTTAAGCCAAGATGGGTATTTATTTGATAAAGCCTATTTATTAAAAGCCGAGAATGAATTGCCACCCATGAAATACGAAGGGAAATATAAGCGCATCGGCTTTAGCTACCCCAAAAGTATTGTTTGGATAAATCACTTATGGGTGAGTTATTCCGTCAATAAAGAAGATATTGAAGTAACCTCAGTTGCCGTAGAAAATTTATAAAATTTTCGTGAATTACTAAATATCCAAAATTTTATAGTGCTTTTAATTTATAGCACTTTTAATTTTCAGTACCTTTGTATATTTCTGTAAATAACATACGATTTTTAGCGTCGCTATGATTTACTAGGCTCGTACAGTCCGCGGCTAACAAAAACAATAAAACTATTTATCCCATTTTCTGCAGAGGCTTATGCACATGAAAAAAAATCTATTTCTAGTTTCAACGCTTTTACTTTTATTATTAGGATGCACTAATAGTAGCACTAGCTCTAGACCAGCTTCATTCGCTGGCACAGCCGCTACAACCGATACTAAGTTAGCAGTAACTGCCAATACCTTTAGCGGAATAAATTCACGACTAATCGGCAGGTTCGATCAAAGCACTACCGGCCAAGCAAAATTCACGTGGCCAGGCTCTGCTATTGAGTTTCGTTTTGAAGGCAGCAAGGCAAGTATCAATATAGCAAGCGCAAACCCGGTTCGCTTTTCAGTGAATGTGGATGGAAAAACGCAAGATTTATGGACACAAGCAGGCAGCCATAGTTATGCGCTCGCAACCAACCTTACCAAAGAAACACACACAGTGCGCGTAACACGCCTTAATGAATCCACCGCTGGCGTCACCAGTTTTATCAGTGATCCGCAAGTCGATGGAAAACTATTGACCGTGCAAGCACCACAGAAACGTTTATTGGTTATTGGTGATTCTATTACCGCAGGTTATGGCGTTGAAGGTGCAAATCAACATTGCCATTACACCCTCGACACCAGCAACCAACAATTAACTTACGCAGCACTTGCTGCCAATGCACTCGGCGCAGACCTACATGCAATTGCCTGGTCTGGCATTGGTGCATGGCGTTCTTACGGCGAAAAAATACCTGTTAATCAAACCATTCTCAATCGTTACCCACGTGCACTGGCAGATGATGCAAACAGCACTTGGAACACCGCGCAATACCTGCCCGATGCCATTCTTATTAACATAGGCACCAACGATTATTGGGAAGGTTCAGTCACTGATGATTACCGCTTAGCCATGGCGAAACTTATCGCAAAAGTTCAAAGCGATTATGCTAGCAAACCAATTTATTTAATTGTTAGCTCCATGCTCACCAACAAAGTGCACGCGGCACAAAAACAAGTACTGAACAGTTTGGCGAAGAGCAAGGTAAAAGTATTGGACTTAGGCGAGAGTTCAGGCGCTGAAGGTTTTGGCTGCGACTACCACCCCAACATGACAACTCATGCGCGCTTAGGAAAAGAGCTAGAGAAAAATTTAAAAGCCGAATTAAATTGGTAACCACACACCAACTTATTCCATCACAACACTAAAACCGGGAGCAAGAAAAGGGTTAAAAAAGCACTATTCTAGTTATAGACACGATAGAGCGCGCCTCAAGGATGAGGTCATTAAAAGGGGGCTAAACATTACCAGATGTATGCTCCTGCTAATTGTGGACTCTAACCAATTTACTCCTTCAGAATGTCGACATACCTTACACATACCACTTTAAAGAAAATTTAAGTACTCCCTAAACCACTTCAACTATGTGATCCCTATTGCATTTTTATTGATGGCAGCATTATTGCTTTAACTTAAACGCTTATTAAAAAGTCGCGCACTTTACCTCAAACTTATTTCATCTATATACGGGATTATCATGAAAAAACTATTAGCTTTGAGCCTTGTAGCCAGTTTAATGGTGCCTTTGTCTGCATCGGCAGGAATCGTAAATTGGACCAACTGGAGCAATTCATCCACTGGCACGTCCAGTCAAAATGGAAATAACATCACTGTAACCTACACCGGAGAAACCTTTGGCGTAGATTACAGCCCAGCAATATTTGATGATGTTCCAACGTCATTTACCAATGCGGAAGTAAGCAACACACCTGGCAGCAACGGTACTTTACTGATGCAAGGTGGCGGCTCTCAAATACTGAACAAATTCACCTTTTCAAGTGCTGTTATCGACCCTTATATTAATTTATTCAGTGTTGGCCAATGGAGCGTTCCCGTTGAATTCAACTTTATCGATGCCACACCAGAAATATTAGCCCAAGGCGCCGGGCACTGGGGAGGAGGCACACTTACACAAAGTGGAAATACTATTACGGGCAATGAAGGTAATGGATTATTAAAATTCACAGGTACATTTACAGAAATTTCTTTCTACACCCCGCTCTATGAATATTATTATGGTGCAACAGTTGGATTGGCATATAAAGTTAGAGTGCCTGAACCTACCCCTTTGAGTCTTGCGTTAATCGCCGCTGTAGCATTTTTTGCTCGTCGTCGCAGAATTCGCGCTTAATTTTAAGACGTTTAATAAAAAAACCAATGGAGTAATTCCATTGGTTTTTTTATTTTAATAAGTTCAATCGCCACGTCATACACATTCCCCAGCAAAAACAACAAACAACAAACAACAAACAACAGATTCTAAAATCGTTTAATATGCCCAATATACTCATAAATATTATTGGCATCATGAACAAAATTTTTATTATTGGCCTACCCCGAACAGGAACAACCAGCATCAGTGTTGCACTCTTAGACTATGGCTTTAAGGTTGCGCATACTGCCTATACCAAGCGTGCATTTGAGTTGGCCGATGTTATTT